>JAVBKL010000098.1:0-7592 GCA_031554055.1 Eubacteriales bacterium
CATGTCTACAACTCCGAAAGACTTATTGGTTACTTCACAGTACTTGTGCTTATTAATAGATGAACATTAGGAACTGCTTGCAGTTCTAATGTTCATCTATTATACCATAAAAACTCCCGTGCGACACAAAATATTTTAAAATTCTTCAATTTTACATGAACTACCTTTTTTAGCGTAAAAATAAAGAGTTGCAGCAAACTGATTCAATCAATTTGCTACAACTCACCATATGTCTTTAAGCCAAAGGCTTCATCGTTGGAAAAAGCAGTACGTCTCTTATCGAATACGAATTTGTTAAGAGCATTACAAAACGGTCAATGCCAAGGCCAAGACCACCTGTCGGCGGCATTCCATATTCAAGTGAAAGTACAAAGTCATCATCAATCATGTTTGCTTCTTCGTCGCCAGCGTTTCTTAACGCCTCTTGGTCGAGGAAACGCTCACGTTGATCAATTGGGTCGTTAAGCTCCGAGTAAGCGTTTGCATACTCACGTCCCACAATGAACAATTCAAAACGTTCTGTTAAAGATGGCTTGTTTGGTTTTTTCTTGGTAAGCGGAGAAATCTCAATCGGGTGGTCGATAACAAAAGTCGGTTGAATGAGCTTGTCCTCTGCAAAATGTTCAAAGAAGAAACTGATAATTTCACCACGTCTGTGATGTGGGTTATACTCAATGTGATGCTCGTCCGCAATTTTGCGAGCTTCTTCAAGTGTTTCGATTGTATCAAAATCTACGCCACAATGTTTTTTAATCGCATCAATCATAGAAATGACTTCAAATGGTTGCTCAAAGTCAAGAACGATGTCGCCATATTGAATCTTCATGTCGCCGCAAACCGTTTTAACTACTTGCTTCATCATGCTTTCAATGAGTTCCATCATGCCGTTATAATCGGTAAATGCTTCATAGAGTTCGAGCATCGTGAACTCTGGATTATGTTTGATACTAAGTCCTTCGTTTCTAAACACTCTGCCAATCTCGTACACTCTTTCAAGTCCACCAACGATCAGTCTTTTAAGCGGCAACTCCAAAGCGATACGCATGTACATATCAATGTCAAGTGCGTTGTGATGGGTAATAAAAGGTCTTGCGGAAGCACCGCCAGGGATTGTTTGAAGAACCGGCGTTTCAACTTCTAAGTAATTACGTCCGTCGAGGAAACTTCTGATTTCCTTTATGATTGCCGAACGCTTAATGAAAGTATCTCTAACTTCTGGATTTACAATTAAATCCAGATAGCGTTGGCGATACCTAAGTTCTTGGTCTTTGAGTCCGTGAAACTTCTCTGGCAAAATTTGAAGGCTCTTGGAAAGCAACTGCACTTTGCTAGCCTTTACAGAAATTTCACCTTTTTGAGTTTTAAATACATCGCCGTCAACGCCAAGAATATCGCCTATATCGTATTTTTTAAATTCTTCGTAAGCTTCTTCGCCAATCTCGTCCTTGCGAACATAAACTTGGATTCTGCCATCTCTATCTTGCACATCACAGAACGACGCTTTGCCCATGATACGCTTGGTCATCATTCTTCCGCCGACACTGGTTTTTTGTCCTTCAAGCGAATCAAAATTGTCGTGGATAAATTTACTGTGATGCAACACATCAAACTTTACAAGAACAAAAGGGTCTTTGCCAGCTTCTTGCATATTAAATAACTTTTCACGGCGAATTTTTAAAAGCTCGCTCAAGTCTTCTTGTACAATATTTTCGTTTGGAACTTCATGTTCTGACATTTTGTTGCCTCCTAATCTCTGGTTTGTACAGTGATTGCTCTAGTTTATCTCTAAAATCTTGTACTCCAAAATACCATCTGGTGTATCCACCCAAATTTTGTCGCCAACTGTATGTCCGATTAGTGTTGAACCTAGTGGTGATTCATTCGAAATTCTAAAGTTCACTGGATTTGATTCTGCTGAACCAACGATTACGTATTCAATTTCTTCATCGTATTCAACATCAAATAATCTAACGCGACTTCCAGCACTAATTGTATTTTTGTCAAGGTCTTCTTCATCAATGACTTCTGCATTGCGGAGCATTTTTTCGAGCACAATAATTCTTGCCTCAATTTCTGCTTGTTCTTCTTTTGCAGAATCATACTCGGCATTCTCGGAAAGGTCGCCTTGTCCACGTGCTTCTTTTATTTTTTCAGCAACGTCTTTACGTCTATTGGTTTTTAAATCTTGTAATTCCTCTTCCAGTCTTTTAAGACCTTCATAGGTTAATACTGTTTTACGCTCAACCATTTCATTTACCCCTCTTGTGTTTATTGATTTTCAAGATTATATACTAGCATATTTCTTATGTCAACTATCTCGGCCCACCAATCACTCCGGCACGGCTCAAAATTCTTGTTAAACTAACGCTGTTTAAAACTTTATGATTCACGCAAAGCGACGAGATTTCAAAACCTGTTCCGTTTGCAAATTCAAAAACTCGCTTCATTAAATAACTTTCATACGCACGGTTTTTGAGTGCACGATATTCTCTACACTTGATATGGAGCCAACAGTCCAGTTCTTCAAGGCTTAAAAATTCAGTGCCAAGCTTTAACCGAAGGTCATCAATAATCAGCATGTCTTCCCTTTTAGAAAGCAAATCTATACAATTGCTTTTCGAAAGTTCAAAATAAATCGCACCTCGCTTGTAGTAATGGTCAAATTTTTCGTTCTCCTCCGATGTATTAATAATTATATCGGCATTTGTTAGAACAGTTTTATTATAGCCTGATACATTTAAATTAAGCCCTGTATCGTCGAGTATTTCTTCCGCCGTCCTGTCATAGGATGAAATATCTTCACTGTTTGTAATCACAGTCAAAAAATTTACATGCGGATAAATATTGTCGAGCAAGTTTAATGTCAAATTTCTATTTCCATCAATGATAACAAGTTCGGCTGTTTTAATATCCTTTTTGAAAATTTTCAGGCTCTTGTTTATGGCTTGCATAATAAAAAAAGGGAAAACGGTCTGTGCTTGTGCTCTTTCCACTTTAAATCCTGAGTCAACAATTTTAAAATTTCTCGGCGGCAAGACAATCTCCACATCATAGTCTGCCAAGCAATTTAAAGTCCTATTATATATATCGGCAAAATAATCCAAATCACTCTCTGCAATTGGTTTTGTAATCGGAAGTTTAACTGTGAATCCTTCCGCCTCGAACATTTCTATTTTTTCCATCGTAAACGGATTGAATTTTTTTATATACCAATCCAAAATAAAACTCGGTGCTTTTTTTAGCACGTTAAACTTAATGGGTACTTCTGAAAGTTCGTTCACAAACTCAATCATCGCAAATCGTCGCATGGTTTCACCGCCTCATAAAAATCTATACCAATATAGATTTTATGTGCCAGTCACTTTGTTTATGTATTTGCTTGGGCTAAATTCTGCATGATCGCTTCTATATCACGATAGCTTTCACAACTGTTCATCAACAACCGAAGCTTGGAAGAACTGTGCATTCCTTTTGTGTACCACGCCAGCTGCTTTCGCATCTCACGAACTGCAATGAATTCGCCCTTGATTGCAATTAATTCTCTGCCGTGCCTAAGTGCGGTTTGAACTTTTTCCTCGACTGATGGTTTTTCAAGTTCAATGCCACTCTCTAGGTAGCTTATGATTTCTCTAAATATCCACGGGTTCCCCTGAACCCCACGACCCACCATGACAGCAGAACAGCCCGTTTGTTTTAACATATTTTCAGCATCAATCGCTGATTTTACATCACCGTTTCCAATGACTGGGATGCTAACGGCTTCTCGCACTCTTGCTATAATTTCCCAATCGGCAAAGCCGCTATAGAACTGCTCTCTTGTTCGCCCATGCACAGCAATCGCCTTGGCTCCGTTCTCCTCTGCAATCTTTGCGATTTCAACAGCGTTTACACTGTTCTCGTCAAAACCTTTTCTTATTTTTATGGTGAGCGGTTTTTTTGTGGCACGAGATACCGCTTTCACTATTTTTCCAACAAGTTCTGGCTCCCGCATGAGTGCCGAGCCCTCGCCGTTTCTAACAAGCTTTGGCACAGGACAACCCATGTTTATGTCAATGATTTCAAAATTTGTGCTCTCTAGTTTTCTTGCCATGTCCGCCATAATTTCTGGGTCACGACCAAAAAGCTGCACAGCGGCTGGGTGTTCTTTGCTATCACTCGAAAGAAGTTCCTTCGTGTTTTCATTGTTATAGAATATTCCTTTTGCACTGACCATCTCGGTGTATACAAGCCCGCAGCCCTGTTCTTTGCACAGCAAACGAAAAGGCAGGTCTGTAACGCCCGCCATTGGTGCTAAAAATATATTATTTTTTAAAACTACATTCCCAATTTTAATTTCTCTTAACATAGTATCTCCTAGATTGGTTTAAAATTTATCTTACATATTATAACGCTTTCATGCTAAAAATACAAATACTTATAAAGCGAAAAGGTGAACTATGCGTAAAATAAAGCAGTTTCTATCAAGTCTTATAAAAGAAATTATTAAAGATGATGTCATATCAAACGCACATGGGCTTACCTTCAAGCTATTGCTTGCGATATTTCCATTTGCCATTTTTTTAATCAACGTGCTCTCATTTTTAAAAATTGACGGCAGAAATTTTTTGATCAGCTTAAGATTTCCGATTCAAATGCAGAGCATCGCAAATGTTTTTATCACAGAAATTTTAACAGACAGCAACATAGGCATTCTATCTAGTAGCCTTATCGTAACAATCATTAGTGCGTCCTCTGGGTTTCGTGCGATTGTTTTTGGCATAAACAAATCCTATGGCAATAAGGAAATTCGCACCCCCGTACGAATTAGGCTTATCAGCATAGGATTGGTTTTTCTGTTTACACTTTCAATTGCCGTTTGCTTTTTCGCAATTATTTTCGGCGGTTATATTATGGCTTTATTTCAAACATATTATGCCACAACACAACTAAACGGCTTCCTTGCATTTATGATTCGAAGTTTCGGCACAGCACTTCTGCTGCTTCTTGCAGTTGGTGCGATTTACCGAGTCGGAAGTTGTAAGCGTGTTAAATTTATTTCTGTTTTGCCTGGTGCGTTCTTCACCGTAATCGTCTGGTTTATAGCATCCAAGATATTTAATATATACGTTGAAAATTTTGCAAAGTTTAGTGTTATTTATGGAAGTTTGGCATCTATTTTTATTTTCATGCTCTGGCTCAATATTATTTCACTCGTACTCCTAATTGGCAGTGAAATAAATGCACTGCTCGATAAACACTAATCTAGATTTTTCTTAAATTTCAAAATGGCAATCGTAAGTAATATTACGAGGAATGCCGCCAGTGATAATGCATCGTTTGCAAGTACGTCCATGCCAACGTCTTTTAAAATGATTCCACGATCAATCCGAAGGAAATAAGTAAGTGGAATCACCCAAGTAATCGGTTGCAGCCAAGACGGCATCGCCTCAATCGGAAACATAAACCCTGATAACAGGATACTCGGCAGAAGGACCAACACCAACATCATCATTGCCTGCAACTGCGTCCTTGCAAAAGTAGAAATGAGCATTCCTATTGCCAGTGAACAAATTACAAATAACCCACCAAGCAGCAGCAAGAGCGTTAAACTTCCGACTACTTTAACTTTAAACCAAAAACAACAAATTGCAAGGGCAAACAAGAACCCCACATACCCAATTGCAACATAGGGCACAAGCTTTCCAATAATAAGTTCTGATGGCTTCACAGGGGAAATCATGAGCTGTTCAATCGTGCCTCTTTCTTTCTCACGAACCATCGAAAATGCCGTGAGCATAATCGTTACATTTTGCAAAATCAAACCGACAAGTCCAGGAATTGTAAAATTTGTAATCTCAAGGTTTGGATTATAGAGAACCCTTGTGTTTAAATTAATCGCTTGAACCGCCGTGTCTGCCATTCCCATTTGTTTAAGCTTCTCTTCCATCCGTGCAAGCGAGTAATTCTGCGACACCAACACCGAACCATTTAAGCTTGTTCCGGCAACCGTTGAGTCCGAACCATCTATCACAATTTGAACGTCTGCTGATTTGCCAGTTTTTAAATCTTTCGCAAAGTTTGATTGAATGATGATGCCGGCTTTTACTTTGCTTGCGTCCATAAGTTTTAAGAGTTCGGCTTCACTGTTTACATAGTGGTCGACCAAAAAATATCCCGAGTGAGCAAATTTATCAATGTACTCTCGGCTCTCAACCGTCTGGCTCATGTCAAACACTGCTGTCGAAATATTATCCACTTCGGTATTAACAACATACCCAAACAATAGCATCATCATAATCGGCATGGCAATTGGCAGCCGCACGCTAATCTTATCTCTCTTTAATTGAATAATCTCTTTTTTAATAATCGCTTTCAGTCGCCTAAAGCTAAACGGTAGTCTGTTGCTTTGGTTATTCTCCTTTTTACTTATCACTAGAAGCACCCCCGATTGCCGTTGTACACATCTGTATAAACACATCTTCTAGGGTTTCCACTCCGTACTTTTTCATAATATCTTTTGGTGCTGCAATATCCAACAGGTTTGAATTAATAATAAACCCTAACACGTCACAGCTCTCTGCTTCATCCATATAGTGCGTCGTGACTAAAATCGTGATTCCTTCTTTTGCAAGTTGTTTAATCGTATCCCAGAACGCACGTCTGGAAACAGGGTCAACACCGGCAGTCGGCTCATCTAAGATTAACAGCTTTGGTCTGTGTATTAACGCACAACTCAAAGCAAGGCGTTGCTTCCAGCCACCCGAAAGTGTGCCAGCCAAAGCTTTTTCCTTTTTTGTTAAATTTGCCATTTCGATTAATTCTTTTTTTCTAACTGCAATTTCTGATTTAGGAAGAGAATAAATGCCCGCATAGAACTCAATATTCTCCGAAACCGTTAAATCTTCGTACAAACTAAATTTCTGTGACATATACCCTATGTTTTGGCGAACAAGTTCTGGCTGTTTTTCGATATCATAACCAAGAACTTTTGCGTTGCCGCTTGTAGGCAAGAGCACGCCACAAAGCATTCGAATTGTTGTGGATTTTCCTGAACCGTTTGGGCCTAGAAACCCAAAAATCTTACCTGGCGCAATCGTAAAGTTAATGGCGTTTACTGCCGTGAAATTTCCAAACTTCTTTGATAAATTATTGACTTCAATGGCATTTTGCATTGTTCACGCCTCACTTCCCAAACTCGATGGTGGCAGTCATACCCGCATTCAGTTCATCTATATGGTCTTTAATGTCGAGTTTAACAGCAAAAACTGTGCTCTCCTGTTTTGATTCTACGGTCTGCACGTTCTTTGGCGTAAACTCTGCCTTTGAAGACACATAGCTCACCACACCAGAAACAGTTTGACCTTCGATATTCGATACATGAATATTCATGGCATCACCAACGTGAATTTGTCCGTTGTATTTTTGCGGAACATAAATTTTCATCCAGTAGTCGCTTGTTTGTTGAACGGTTCCAACAATTGCTCCCCTGTTTATCACTTGCCCAAGCACAATATTTTTATAAAGCACTGTGCCAGCAATGGGGGACTTAATCACATATTTATCAAATTGAAGCTGTGCTTGCAATTATGTAAATTCCCGGTTCCGTCCTCCTA
>JAVBKL010000116.1:0-33997 GCA_031554055.1 Eubacteriales bacterium
AATACGATGTTTGGGTCACTTTGGAATATCATTGAAATTCCGAGAGAAGCACAAGGAAAAGAAATATCCATTGTTGCGCAAGCTGATTTGCCAAAAAATAATAGTGCAACGGTTTCGGCGATGTTTGGAACAAAGTCCGCTGTTGTTTTCAATTTACTCGAAATGAACAAATGGTATTTGATTGCAAGCATTTGGGAATGTATGCTGGGACTTTACCTAATTTACATAGCATTTTCGACCAATAAACCCCGAGCTTTGGTTTACCTCGGCATGTTCTCTGTTATCACAGCCATTTGGACGATTACGGACACAAAGCTGTTGCAATTTTTCATCGGCAACCAAGCCTTGATTTTTAGCTTGTCGGTCTGCTCGTTTATCCTCATGCCTGTGCCATTCTTTTTATTTTTGCGTGAAGTCGGTGAAAAAAACAGGGCGAAACTTCTCAATGTGATTTGCTGTGTGTTTATGTTTCAATTGTTTATGAACATGGCATTTTTTATTTTCAAAGTTCCTATTATGAATATCACTTTTGTCGTTATGCACATTACTTTGGTTATTTCTATTTTTGTTGGACTCTATACTTTCATCAAAGATGGTTTTCAATTTAGAAAAACAGAAATTCAAAGTATTGCCATTGGTTTTGGCGTCCTCTCCATTTTCGGGCTTGTAGATTTGGTGAACTATTACATTACACCCGGCACAAACAATTCCACTTTTTTTAGCTTGGGACTGATTTTGTTTACATTGATTTTGTCGTTTGGTGTGATGCGGCGAAATGCAAAGCTATTGGAGCTAGTCACCGAAACAAAGCTGCTTCAAAAGTTGGCTTACATGGATTCGTTGACACAGCTTGCCAATCGTGCCGCCTTTGAACTTAAAATGGACGATTTGAAGAACAATCTGAAAAATTATAAAACCATCGGCATTGTAATTTTTGATTTAAACAACTTAAAAGAAACGAACGACAGATACGGCCACCACGTGGGCGACACACTCATTCAGGATTCGGCAAAACGTATTCAAGAAGCATTTTTGGAAATCGGCGAGGTTTTTAGAATTGGGGGAGATGAATTTGCCGTTCTCATGGCAGACAAAACGGAACAAGAAGTGCAAGATGCCGTTTTAAAAATGGAGCAAAACGCACAGCAAAACATTGCAATGGGGTTTAGCATAGCAGATGTTTTACCAAAACAATTGCTCGACTTGGATTGGTTATTTAAATCGGCAGATAAAAAAATGTATGATGACAAAGCCCATAAAAAATCGGAAAATAGTAAAGTTTAAAATCGGCTAAGCCGATTTTTTTATTGACCTCAAGTATTTCTTGGTGTACAATGCATGGGAGAATGTAATAAAAAGGTGGAATAGCAGTGAACGATTATAATAACAAATTGGGCAAGATGCTCCTTGAGCTTCGCACAGAAAAAGGCATGAGCCTTAGAGATTTTAGTGAATATCTCTCTATAAGCCATGCCTATTTAAGTAAGCTTGAAAAAGGTGTGGACCCAAGAACGGGTAGACCAATCATGCCGACAATCGACACACTGAAAAAAATTTCTGATGGGTTAAAAATCCCGATGGAAAGTTTTTTGTCCGATTGCGGATACATGGAGGACAGTTCCGTTGATGAAAATACTGCCCTTGAGTTAAACGTCTTGGCAGACGAGTTTATTGCGGCAATCACCGAAGCAACTAGCATTACGCTTGACGGACGAGAAATCAGCGGCGATACCAAATACTTTGTGAACTTGGCCGTTGATTTAATTAAGCGAAATATTAATTACTGACCTTTTTAAGTCTTGACAGATGTGCCATGAATTTTTTCCGCCCGATTTCAGGGAAGTCAATCGTCACTTCAAAGTCAGCACCAGAAGGGCTAATGGCAAGCACAGTTCCCACGCCGTATTTCATTTGTGAAACTTGGTCGCCCACGACGAAATCAATCGGTTCGTTTGATGGTTGGGGAGTTTGCCTCGAAACTGAACTTGGTGAAAACGCTTTGCCAAAGCTCGGTTTCTGGCTTGGCTGTGCCTGTGGTTTGACAGGAGCAGTACGTGCGAGCGGAGCATTTTTATTGTCCATGAGAGCTGGTGGGATCTCCTTAAAGAATCTACTCACGAGGTTGCTCGTCAACTGTCCGTGTAGCCTGCGGGCACTTGCCGCCGTGATGTACAGATGTTCCTTTGCACGAGTGATACCCACGTAGCAAAGTCTGCGTTCTTCTTCTATTTCGTCGAGAGTGCCGCTGGTAATGCTTCGGTAGCTCGGGAAAAGCCCTTCTTCAAACCCAACCAAAAACACCGTCGGAAACTCAAGTCCCTTGGACGAGTGAAGCGTCATTAACACAACCACATCGTCGTTTTCGTTGTAACCATCAATATCTGCAACCAACGCAACTTCTTCCAAAAACGCACTAAGGCTGCCGTCCTCGGCGTTTTCCATAAACGAGCGTGCAATGGAGAGCACTTCTAAAAGGTTCTCAAGGTTGTCACGAGCCTCGTCGGTATCTTCTGCTTCCAGTTCTGCCTTATATCCAGTCATATTTATAACTTTTTCAATCAAAGTATCAATTGGTTCATTTAATGCAGACTCAAGCAACTCTTCCATTAAATCTCTAAACGCCGCAAACTTTTGTCCTCTTGCACCAAGTCCAGAAATTTCTTTCACCTCGAACAATGCCCTAAAAAAGCTCAAGCCATGTTCGACTGCATATTCTGAAACCTTATCAATGGAAGCGTCACCGATGCCACGGCGAGGAACATTGATGATTCGCATGAGTGCGATTGAATCGTGTGGGTTATTTAAAAATTTCAAATATGCAAGCAAATCTCTAACCACTCGTCTGTCATAGAAACGAATGCCACCAAGAATTTTATGTGGTACGCCACGCTTAATAAAAACTTCTTCAAAGATACGAGACTGTGCGTTTGTCCTGTACAAAATGGCAAAGTCTCGGTGTGCTGCACCGTTTTTAATTGCGTTTAAAATTTTATCAGCAACAAACATCGCTTCTTCCGCTTCACCGGCGGATTTGTTAAACACGATTTTTTCACCGCTGTCGCTGCTTGTCCAAAGGGATTTTGCTTTTCTAGCAAAGTTATTCTTTATCACTTCGTTTGCCGCATCGAGAATTGTTTTGGTGGAACGATAATTTTGTTCGAGCTTAATTACTTTTGCGTTTTTATAGTCTTTCTCAAAATCCAAGATGTTTCTGATGTTTGCTCCACGCCAGCCATAAATGCTTTGGTCATCATCACCAACTACGCAGAGATTTTTGTATTTTCCACTTAGCAACCGTACCAACGTGTACTGGGCTGTGTTGGTGTCCTGATACTCGTCTACCATTACATATTTAAAACGGTCTTGGTATTTCTCACGCACATCATCTCGTGCGGTAAGAAGGTCAACCATTTTAAAAATAATATCATCAAAGTCGAGTGCGTTGTTCTCCACAAGCTTTCGTTGGTAAAGTGTGTAGACCTCAATCATTTTTTTCATGCGAAAATCAGAACTATGGTCACGCATGGCAACGCTTGGAGAAATCAGTTCGTTTTTAAAATTGCTGATAGTGCCCATAGTAGCACGAACAGGGAACTGCTTATCACTGATGTTAAGCTCCTTCAAGCAAAGTTTAATTAGTTTTTCGGAATCATCGCTGTCATAAATAGAGAATTTATTGTCGTAGTCGATTTTATCAATATCCCGACGCAAAATTCTTACGCATAGCGAGTGGAAGGTGCTAACCCAAACGTCAGAGCCTTCGGGCACAAGTGCATCCACTCTTGCTCGCATTTCTTTTGCAGCTTTGTTTGTAAAAGTAATCGCAAGAATATGAAACGGCTTTACGCCAAGGTCAATTAAATGTGCAATTCTATGGGTAAGCACCCTTGTTTTTCCCGAGCCGGCACCGGCAAGCAAGAGAAGCGGACCCTCTGTGTGCAACACCGCTTCTTTTTGCATGGGATTCAATTTATCTATTAAGCTCATTGTGTTCTCCTTTTTTCTGTCTATCAAGAACCGCTCGATACATTCCGTGTCCGCTGTTCATGGTTTTGTTTACGCGGCTGATGGTTGCCGTGGACACACCTGTTAACTTTCCAATATCCACATAGGTTTTGCCAAGTAGCAAAAGCCTAGCAACCTCAAGCCTTTGTGCGAGAGACTCCACTTCGTGTATGGAACAAAGGTCCTCAATAAAGTTACGGCGTTCTTCTCTTGTGTTAAGCTGTTCAATGGCATCTGTCAGTATATCAAGTCCTGTTTCTTTAAATTGAATCTGCATCATAATCTCCTCTTTTTGCGCGAATCACTCGCTTAAAGTTTTCGATGGAAGTGTTTAGTAAAAGCTCCAAAGGTACGCCCTGTCCCTCAATTAAATCCTTTGCATGGGTAAAATCGCCAAGCTCTGTGTAAAAATGTGCGTCGCTTGAAGCGATCATATAAACTTCATGCTTGATACACTCACGGATGATCTCTTTTACAATTTCGGAACCGCCAGCCCGAAATGTTCCGGGTCTAAACGAGGCGTTGTTAATTTCAATAATCGTGTTGGTTTGCTTTGCCTTTTTTACAACTGAAACAATGTCAAACGGGTAGCGGGGGTCGCCCAAGTGGCCGATAATGTTGATACACGGATTGTCCATCGTGCATATAATAGCTTGTGTATGTTCTGCAAAAGTTGAAGGGGGATAGCATGGCGGATGTAAACTTGCTATGCATAAATCAAGCTTTTTCTGTAAACCTACACTTAAATCAACGCCGCCGTCTTTGTCCAAAATACTCATTTCAACGCCCTTTAAAACTTCAATACCGTTAACAAAAGATGGTATAACCCTTAAATTGCTAAAATATATCTCAGAGGGGGAACCCTCAAGTGACGGTGCATGGTCGGTTATTGCAATAAGCTTTAAACCTTTTTGCTGTGCTTCGTCAATATATTCTTTTACAGTGCTATATGCGTGCCCACTCGAGATGGTGTGACAGTGTGCATCAAGTAAGTATTCCAAAATAATCAGCTCCGTTTCAAAACTATTTTAATTATACTAAAAAACTGGGTTGATGTCCAACGCTTTCCTCTATACAATTGCATCTGATTTATGTATACTATGCATATGAACCAACTCACAGGAGGTATTATTGATGAAGAAAACTAAAAAGTCAATTCGCATTATCAATAAAACTGAATTTGTAGTTTGCAATGTGTGCGGCGAAAAAATCGCCCACGCCGATTATATTGATAATTATATCTCCGTAGAAAAGAACTGGGGGTATGGCTCACCGCATGATGGCGAAACACATTCGTTTGAGCTTTGCGGCAAGTGCTATGATGAGCTAATTAGTAAATTTAAAATAAAGTTATAAAACAAAGAAGGGGCTGTCTTGCTAAGTTAAAGCGAGACAGTCCCTTCTTTTAGTTAGACAGAATTTCATTTCAAGTAAAAACCAAGCAATTTAAAAAACTCGGGCACATCTACCGGTTTTGAAATATGGCCGTTCATACCTGCAGCGAGACAAGTATCAATATCTTCTTTAAAAGCATTGGCGGTCATGGCGATAATGACAACGTCGCTTGCGTTTGGTTTGTTCAATGACCGGATTTTTTTTGTGGCACTGAGACCATCGAGTTTCGGCATTTGAATGTCCATTAAAATAAGGCTATATTTTTCGCCTTGTGCCTCAAACATTTCAACGGCTTGGGCACCATCGTCGGCACAGTCAATGATGACGCCTGTATCTTCCAAAATGCTAAGCACGATTTCTTGGTTTATCGCATTATCTTCGGCAAGCAAGATGGATTTTCCACTCCAGTTAAATGCGTCAGAGGAAGGAGCGGTGTTATGAGCCTCGGCGTCTAATGTTGTAGAAGTAGGCACAGTCTTAATTTCGATTGTGTCCTTTGCAAGCTCCGTACCCCAGTCAACTTTAATATCGAAAACAAAACTCGAACCTTTGCCAAGTTCGCTTGTTACAACGATGTCGCCGTCCATCATATTCACAATTTTTTTGCAAATAGCAAGCCCGAGCCCTGTACCGCCAAAATTTCTTGCGATTCCGCCGTCTGCTTGTTCAAAAATTTTAAAAAGACGGATTTGGTCTTCTTCGGATATGCCAATACCAGAATCAATTACTTCAAAGCGAATTACTGATTTCTCGAAACTTTGTGGTAGCTCGGTTACTTTTAACGTGATGACACCGTTTTCTGGCGTAAACTTAACAGCGTTACCGATGAGATTTATCAAAACTTGTGAAATTCTAAGTCCATCACTCACCATGTTCCGTGTAAAAACACGTTCACATTCATATTGCAGTGTTTGAAGTTTTTGGTCGGCTTTTACTTGAACAACATTAAAAACTCGCTGTATTACTTTATCAAAGTCAAACTCATAAGAATCAATGATAAATTTGTTGGCCTCGATTTTGGACATATCCAAAATATCATTAATAATATCCAAGAGCTGCTTTGAAGTAGTGTCAACTTTATCGAGATACGATTGTATTTTTGTGGCATCATTGGAGTTCCTTGCCAAATGTGTCATGCCAATAATTGCGTTCATTGGAGTCCTGATTTCGTGACTCATGCGAGAAAGAAATTCGCTCTTCGCTTTGGTGCTGGCAAGAGCCTCTTCTTTTGCCAAAACCAAAAGGTTATTCTTTTGTCGCAGCTCTTCTTCCATTGACTTAATTAATCTTCTCAAAACAAATATGGCAATAAACGAAAAAATACCAGCAAGTATAATGGAGATGGCAACGATAAGCAACCGCACTTGTAAGAATGATATATACAAGTTTTCGCAATCAAATTCCATTCCGATTGCACCAATTACTGAACCGTCACTCCCATGAACTGGAAAATAAGTAACGTATACAATGCCCCATTCGGTGTTTAAAATTTCGTCACCCAAAACGGTCTCGCCTGCAAGGCATTTGGCAAGTTTTGGAATAATCTCTTCTTCAATCGGCATGCCCACATGCCTAAAATCCTCTGCATTTTTATCCAGCCCGTCTAACACATAAATGTACTCGCCTTTGTCATTTTTTTTGGCTGTATACAGATAACGTATATTGGCGATACGTCTGATTTGATCCATCTGTTTATAGGTATCTAAATAAATATCTTTTGTCTCATCTTCAATTGTGTTGAGCACTTTAAAGCTGTCATCGTCTATGATTTCTTCTACATAATTGTAAACAACAGTGGCATCATTTTTCAAGTTCTTTATTGTCAGGTTGTTATATTGCACATTAATTAAATAATAAGAGGATATAGTAAATGCAAAAGCAAAAAACAAAATAATTAAAGTTACTTTAAGCTCAAAGTTTTTCCATAGCGGATTTTTTGCTTGCGTCTCCATAATTCACATCCCATCATTGTAAACACAACTGTTTGCTTAATCAGTTCAAAAAGTTTTGCTATGGAAACAGTATATCATGACTACTGACGTTATATCAAGAATTCTATACAAATTATTAAGGGTAATCTGAAGCGGCAAGATTATTCCCTAATGGCAGAAAGCAACAATGCAACACTCAAATCTTTTGACTCTTCGCAAAAACTGACAATGCCAAACGCCGCATCAATGCTATGCAAAACACGTCTCTCAAATGTATAAGCGGCTAATAAAACATCACTGTCTGTTAGTTCTTTTTTATCCATAAATAATACGGCAAGAAAAATTTGAAACATAATAAACCTAGTCAAAAAAGCCTTATAGGTGAGATCAAAGTCCGATTTAATGAGCAAAAAATCCGCTCCGTATGCAACCATAGAAAGATAATTTGCAAAGACCTTAGGATTTTTGGCATTATACTTGCCAACAAGCCGCCGCCTTAACATATAGAGTTTATCCGATATTGCTGTTACATCTTGAACTTCAAAATTTTTTAAAAGCCCAGCCAACTCATCGTTTTCACTTGTTAAACCGTTAAGTATCTTTTCTTTCATATTGGAAAAAATAATGGAGTATAGATTGTTAATCCGCTTAGAATCCACAACTGTTGCCGAGCTTCTAATATGGTCAAGGGTTTCCTTATCGGTAAAGTTGTTTTCGTATTTAGCGATTAGGTCAGTTAAATCCTTGAGGTCAAAATTTTCGTTGTTGTGCGTCGCAAGACTTCTGTACATCAAGCTCATGTGAATCAGTTTTTCGAACAAGAGATGGTCTGTGTTTTGAACAATTTTATGAATTGCATGAAACAAAAACAAAACGATCTCGTGGTTTTGGCTTAAATTTTTTGACGCAAGGGAAACATGGGGGTCAGGTTCATAGTAGGAAATTATTTCGATTGGCTCGCTTGAAAAGAGGTATTTTTCTGAAACTACCGGACAACCCAAGCTCAAACAAATTTTAAAATTGGAGCCACTCAGTTTTAAATACCGAGGAAATAAATGACAGGTTTCTGACATATATTCAGGCCCATAATTGAGATACAAACTACAAAGTCTGTTTGAATCAAAAAAAGTACAGTGTGTACCCTCGCATTTTAGTCCTTGGATGCCATCAGCATAGGGGGCGATGTTCTCCATTACGTTTGAGGATTTTGGAAGAGCTTCATATCTTTTTAAAGTAGCGTCGTCTATATCAACAATCCAATTTGAAGTTTGACAACAAGTCTCTTTACAATTCGTGCCGATGCATTTAAAATCATAATAGTCTTTGTAACTTAGAAACGATGGTTTTTTAACCAAGAAGTTTGCCTCCCAAGAAGATGTGAATGAAAAAATTAGTTACGTAATGATATAACATCTACTTGTGGAAATCAATAGGTAAGTATCAGAAAGGGGAGACGGTATGATAGAGTTTAACGATTTTTTAAAACTAGACATTCGGGTAGGCACAATAATTTCTGCGGAGGTGTTTGATCGGGCAAAAAAGCCTGCCTATAAGCTTCGAATAGACTTTGGCGAAGAGATGGGGATAAAAAATTCATCGGCTCAGATTACCGAACTTTATTCGGTGGACGACCTCGTGAACACGCAAATTTTGGCAGTTTGCAATTTTCCGCCTCGCCAAATCGCAAACTTTATGTCAGAGGTTTTGGTTCTCGGTGTGTATAATGTGCAAGGAGTTGTGCTCATAAAACCAGAAAGAATTGTAAATAATGGAGAAAAACTTGGTTAGTCTGTTAAAAAATTGTTTAATTAGGATAATATTTTGTTAAATTGCTTGATTTTTTTATTTAATTCATATATACTTGCCTTGTGAATAAATTATTCTGTATTATATAGGAAGGTGATGCTTATCAAGAGTTTAGATGTGCTTTTGCAGTACGCTGTGCAAAAAGAAGAATCAGTAGTTTCGGTTGCTGTTGCAGAAGATGAACACGTTTTAGAAGCGGTTGATCGGGCTTACGCCCTTGGAATCGCTAAATTTGTGCTCTTCGGCAATGAAGAATTAATTCGAGCAATCGGCAAGAAACTCAACATCAATGTAGATGTCCATGACATTAGAAATTACGTAGTCCCAGTTGAGGCGGTACAACACGCGACAAAAGAAGTAGCTTGCGGCAAGGCTCACGCATTAATGAAAGGCTTAATTGACACATCCGTTGTTATGAAAGCCGCACTGTCTAAAGAAGATGGACTTAGAACAGGCAAGAAACTCAGTCATTTAGCAGTTTTTGAAGTTCCAACGTATCACAAGATATTCTTTGTAACGGATGCAGCCATGAACATTGCGCCAGACTTTGACACAAAGAAGGATATTATTCAAAATGCCATTGACGCAGTTGTAAAACTCGGTATCGAACAACCGAAGGTAGCCTTGTTATGTGCCAAAGAAAAAGTAGACGAAAAAATGCCAATTACATTAGAATATCAAGAACTTATTAAGTTGAACCGTGAAGGAGCTATTACCAAAGGCTTTGTTGATGGTCCGTTTGCACTTGATAACGCAGTTTCAAAAGAATCCGCAAAAATCAAAGGCATTACGAGTGATGTAGCTGGCGATGCGGATATTTTAATGTGTCCTAATATAGAATCAGCGAACATATTGTATAAAGCTCTTGCGTTTTTAGGAAATGCTAAAAACGGTGGAGTCATACTTGGTGCAAAAGCACCCATTATTTTAACATCTCGTGCAGATTCAAGTGAGAGCAAACTTCTTGCCATTGCACTGGGTGTAGTTTTTAGTTAAATCGCAAAAGCGAAAGGTAGTTGAAAAGATTTGAGAATTTTAGCCATTAATCCAGGCTCAACTTCAACAAAGATTGGTGTGTTTACCGATTCGACATCAGAGTTTGAATTGACTCTTCGCCACAGTGCAGAAGAGCTTGCACCCTTTGATAAAATTACAGAGCAATACGATTTCAGAAAATACATTATTCTAAATACTCTTAAAGAGAAAGACGTTGACATCGCAAGTTTTGATGCAATCGTTGGCCGTGGCGGTTTGGTTAAACCGATTGAGGGCGGTACCTACGAAGTAAATGAGGCTATGTCAAAAGACCTTCTTGAGGGTATCCAAGGCGAACACGCTTCAAACCTTGGCGGTTTGATTGCAAATGAAATTGCAAAATCAATTGGAAAAAGAGCTTTCATTGTTGACCCAGTTGTGGTTGACGAGTTTGAAGATGTTTCGAGAGTGGCAGGTCATCCGCTTTTTGTTCGCCGCTCGGTTTTTCATGCACTTAACCAAAAAGCAATTGCACATGCTTACTCAGATGATATCAAAAAACCTTACAACGAACTAAACCTAATTGTTGCACATATGGGCGGCGGAATTTCCGTTGGTGCTCATAAAAAAGGCAGAGTTGTTGACGTAAACAACGCACTAGACGGTGACGGACCTTTCTCACCAGAACGAAGCGGAGATTTACCTGTCGGCGACTTAATTGAGCTTTGCTTCTCCGAAAAATACACAAAGAAGCAAGTGAAAGAAATGATCAAACCAAAAGGCGGCTTACTTGCGTACTTTAACACAACCGATGTGAAAGATCTCATGGAACGTCGTGAATCAGAACCAGAAGTAAAACTTGTGATGGACGCATTGTTTTATCAAGTCTCCAAAGAAATCGGTGCGCTTGCAGCGGCACTGGACGGTCAAGTGGATGCCATCTTATTAACAGGCGGTCTTGTGTACAACCAAGCCATTGTTGATGCGATTACAGCCAAAGTGAAATTTATTGCACCAGTAAAAGCATACCCGGGCGAGGACGAGCTTAAAGCGTTGGTTCAAGGAACGCTCCGCGTACTTAATAATCAAGAATCAGCTAAAACATACAACTAATAACATATTATAAGGGGGATTTTTATTATGAAGACATTTGATTACATGGAGAAATACGGTTACGAGCAATTGGTTTATTTCTGTGACGTTAACACTGGTTTAAAAGCAATCACTTGCATCCACTCAACAGTTCTCGGCCCATCACTTGGCGGTACAAGATTTTGGAATTATGCTACAGAGGACGAAGCAGTAGAAGATGCCCTGCGTCTTGCAAAAGGTATGACTTACAAATCGGCTTGTGCTGGCCTTAACCTCGGCGGCGGAAAAAGCGTTATCATCGGCGACAAAAAAGAACTCGTTAAAGATTCCGTTAAACTTGAGGCTTTCTGGAGATCTTTTGGCCGCTATATTCAAGGCTTAAACGGAAGATATATTACAGCAGAAGACGTAAACACAACTACAGCAGACATGGACTTTGTTAACATGGAAACGAACTATGTTGCTGGTCTTGCTCATAAATCAGGCGATCCATCTCCTTTTACAGCTCTCGGCGTGTTTAGAGCACTCCAAGCAAGCTGCAAAGTTGCTTACGGCGATTCTTCCACAAAGGGCAAAGTTGTTGCTGTTCAAGGTCTTGGCCACGTAGGTATGACATTGTGCCAATACTTACATGATGACGGTGCAACTCTTTTCGTTACTGACATTGAACAAGACAGAGTAAATGAAGCTGTTACAAGATTTGGTGCAAAAGCAGTTAGCCTTGACGAAATTTATGATGTTGATTGCGATATTTACGCTCCTTGTGCTCTTGGTGCAACTGTAAACGATGATACAATTCCAAGATTAAAATGCAAAGTAATTTGCGGTGCAGCAAACAACGTTCTTAAAGAAGCTCCTGTTCATGGAAAAGTTATTCAAGAAAAAGGACTTATTTATGCTCCTGATTATGTAGCAAACGCTGGCGGTATCATCAACGTTTACGAAGAAATCAAAGGCTACAACGAAGCAGCTTCCAGAAGAGCAATTGATAAGATCTATGACCGAGTCATTGAGATCCTCACAACTTCTGCAGACACTGGCAAACCAACTTACCAAGTTGCTGATGAAATGGCTGAGAGACGCCTCAATGCAATGAAAAATGTAAACAGTATCTACAATAAATAATTAGGCGGTATTTTGATATGGGCGTTACGATAATCACTGGTTACTACGGCAGCGGAAAAACTGAATTTTGTGTGAACTTTGCGACTTATCTGCAAGAAAAACTAAATCGAGATATTTATCTTGCGGACTTGGACGTAATCAATCCATATTTTCGCAGTCGAGAGAAAGTTGATTATCTAAGAGAACACAATGTTTATATCATTGGAAATAATTTGCAAAACTCGACTGGTCAGGATATTCCTGCTATTTCGGGCGAGATGATTAGAACTTTACTATCGGGCGACGAGCTGATTATTGACCTTGCAGGTTCTGTAAACGGTCTAAAGGCTCTTAGCCTCTTTAAACAACATATGGAATCCTATGAGCTTTATTGTGTTTTAAACGTGTATCGTTCTGAAACAGACTCAAAGGAAAAAATGCTCAAGTATTTAAAAGACACAGAACTTGTGTCGGGTCTAAAAGTGAGTGGTATCGTGCATAATTCACATCTTGTACACGATACCACAGCTTGTGACGTGCTAGAAGCACAGGAGCTTGTTACCCAAGTTTCAAAAGAATCTGCTTTGCCCATTAAATATACGCTCGTGAAGCAATCCATATATGAACAGATAAAGTCGAATATCAATTCGGAAGTTATTACATTTGACAAGCTTAAAATGAGAGAAGCTTGGCAGTAAGGGGGACTTTATGAAAGTTACATTTGACGAGAAATTTTGCAAGGGCTGTCTTCTATGCGTAGAGGCATGTCCCAAAAAAGTTCTTGAAGTAAACAAAGAATATGTGAATCACAAGGGCTACAACCCGATTCATTGTATAGATGACGAAAAATGTATTTCATGTGCTATGTGTGCAACAATCTGCCCAGATAGCGTGATTAAAGTGGAAAAAGTGGAGCGTGAAAAAGAATGAAAACTTTGATGAAAGGTAACGAAGCAATTGCTCAAGCGGCGATAGTTGCCGGTTGCAAGGCTTTCTTTGGTTATCCAATTACGCCACAAAACGAAATTCCTGAGTATATGGCATATAAGCTAAAAGAAAACGGCGGCTGTTTTGTTCAAGCAGAATCCGAAATTGCAGCGATTAATATGGTGTATGGTGCAGCGGCTACTGGTGTGCGTGTTATGACATCAAGCTCTTCACCTGGTATCGCTCTTAAACAAGAGGGTATCACTTATCTTGCTGGTGCAAAATTACCCGCATTAATTGTTAGCGTTTCTCGTAGCGGCCCTGGACTTGGCGGAATTTTACCAGGTCAAGCGGATTATTTCCAAGCGACAAGAGGCGGCGGAAACGGCGACTACAACACACCTGTTTACGCACCAAACTCCATTCAAGAAGCAACTGACCTTGTTCAAGTAGCGTTTAACACAGCCGAAAAATATCGCACACCAGTTATGGTTTTGGTTGACGGTACGCTTGCACAAATGATGGAGCCTGTTGAAATTAAAGAAATCGAAAGATTTAAACCAGAACTTGGTTGGGTTGCAAACGGCGAAACAGACAAACGTGCGGCTAATGTTGTGAACTCATTATACCTTGTTGGTGCAGAGCTTGAGAAGCACAACTTAAGACTTGACGAGACTTACAAACAAATTAAAGAGAATGAAGTTAGATATGAGTCAACGGTTGAAGAAGGTACAGAAATCGTGTTCGTAGCATACGGCACACCTTCACGTATCGCTCTTAACGCCATTGACGATTTAAAAGAACAAGGCGTAAAAGCGGCGATGATTCGCCCAATTACTCTTTGGCCATTCCCAGACAAAGCATTCGTAAACCTTCCATCGAGCGTAAAAGCTGTTTTGGTTACAGAACTTAGTATGGGTCAAATGGTGCAAGACGTAAGACTTGCTGTAAAAGAAAAAGTGCCTGTACATCACTATGGTCGTGTTGGCGGTATGATTTTTGAGACAGAAGAACTTGTTGACTGTGCTAAAAAAATATTAAAGGGGTGAGTGTTATGATAGTTTATGAAAAATCCAAAGGCTTAACAGACAAGGCACTATCATATTGCCCTGGCTGTACACATGGTATTATCCACAAATTAGTTGCCGAGAGTCTAGTGGAACTTGGCATTCTTGATAGAACAATTTGTATCGCATCGGTAGGCTGCTCTGTTTTGGCTTATGACTTCTTTGCTTGTGATGCAATTCAATCGGCTCACGGACGTGCTCCAGCCGTTGCAACTGGTGCAAAACGCACTAACCCAGACAAAATCGTTTTTACATACCAAGGTGACGGCGACCTCGCAAGTATTGGTATGGGCGAAATCATTCACGCGGCACACCGTGGCGAGAACATTACTGTTATTTTCGTAAACAACGCAATTTATGGCATGACTGGTGGTCAAATGGCTCCGACAACACTCATCAACCAAAAGACTTCCACAAGTCCTTTTGGCCGTGACGAGTCTTTGCAAGGCAAGCCAATTAAAATCGCAGAACTTTTAACACAAGTTCCATCAAGCCACTACATCGAACGTGTAAGTGTTCATGATGTGCCAAACATTCGTAAAGCGAAAAAAGCAATCCGCAAAGCGTTCCAAAACCAAGTTGAAAACAAGGGCTTCTCTTTGGTAGAGGTTTTAGGCACTTGCAACATCGGTTGGAACATGACGCCTGTTGATTCAATGGGTTACGTTAAAAATGACATGATGCCTTATTATCCTTTAGGCTTATTTAAAGATGAAGGGAGCATTTGCTAATGGAAAAAATAATTTTCTCTGGCTTCGGCGGACAAGGCGTGCTTACCCTTGGACAAATTGTTGCGAGCATCGCTCTTAACAAAGGGCTTAATACAACTTGGATTCCATCTTACGGTGCAGAAATGCGTGGCGGTACAGCGAACTGTTCCGTTATCATTTCCGAAAAAGTTATCGGCAGCCCAATTGTTTCAAGAGATGCAGACATTCTTGTTGCTATGAACAACCCATCGGTTGACAAATTTATTAACACCGTTCGCTCAGGCGGCACTGTGATTATTAATAGCTCAATCGTTGACGTCGAGATTACTCGTACTGACGTAACCGTTATCAAGGTTGATGCAACAAACATCAGCGTGGAACTCGGCAATCCAAAAGTACAAAACATGGTTATGCTCGGCGGATATTTAAAAGCTTCGGGCAAGTTTAGTGTAGAAGATGCAGAGCAATGCCTAAACCAAAAGTTTGGCGCAAAGAATGCAAAACTCATTCCGCTTAACATGGAAGCAATTAAAAAAGGCCTTGCTTAAATAACAGAAAAGTTGGCAGTCAGAGATGACTTGCCAACTTTTTTTGTGGTTTTTGTTTTTAAGTTGTTGAAGCATTTCTTTCAGTAAACAAAGTAAATGCATGAAGTGTGTTGTTTATAATTTCATGTGGTATGGGCTTTGTGGTGTGCTATAATATACCAAAAGCACTACTTGTAAAATTCCTGTAGAAACGGTACAATTCAAAGCAAAACATAGAATTTAAACGAGGGATAAAAATGAATAGCGAAAGCCAAGAACATAAACGCCGCCCGCGTTACAAGGGGACGCACCCAAGAAATTTTAGAGATAAATACAAAGAACTACAGCCAGAAAAATATGCGGACACAATTTCAAGAGTAATCCAAAAGGGAAGTACGCCGGCTGGCATGCATATTTCTATATGTGTGAAAGAGATACTGGAGTTTTTACAGATTAAACCTGGACAAACAGGCCTCGACGCAACGCTTGGATATGGCGGTCACAGCTTGGAAATGCTCAAGTGTTTAGAATCAAAAGGGAAATTGTACGCCCTTGATGTAGACCCGATTGAAATTGTAAAAACCACAGAGCGTCTGCAAAGTCTTGGCTATGGTTCAGAAATTCTCGTAATCAAGCAATTGAACTTTGCAAGTATAGACCAAGTCGTCGAGGAAGAGAACGCTTTTAATTTTGTGCTCGCTGACTTGGGAATCTCGTCTATGCAAATTGACAACCCCGATAGGGGATTTTCATATAAAAGTGAAGGCCCCCTTGATTTAAGGCTCAATCCGGAAAAAGGAATAACCGCAGCGGAACGCCTAAAAAACATAACACAGCTGGAACTTGAAGGAATGTTAATTGAAAACGCAGACGAGCCGTATGCAAGCCAAATTTCCAAAGCGATTGTTGCCAAAATTAAAACAGGGCATGAAATTTCAACAACCACAAAGCTCAAACAAATCATTGAGGAAGCACTTGCGTTTGTCCCAATGGATAAACGAACAGACACAATAAAGAAATCCTGTCAAAGAACTTTCCAAGCCCTAAGAATTGATGTCAACGGCGAGTTCGATGCCCTGTATGAATTTTTAGAGAAACTGCCAAGCGTCCTTGCAAAAGATGGACGAGTTGCCATACTGACTTTCCATTCGGGAGAAGACAGACTTGTAAAAAAATCTTTCAAGCGATTTTTGCAAGAGGGTGTTTACAAGGAAATTGCAGAAGAAGTGATACGGCCATCGGTTGAAGAATGCAACATGAACAGCCGTGCTCGTTCGACCAAGATGAGATGGGCAATCAAGGCTTAAACCAGAAGGGTGAGAAATCATGTGTTGGAATCAAATTAACAATCAGTCTGACATTGATAATCTGATGCATGCGTATTTTGGATTTCACGATTCGTGTATTTGCTCAATTGATTACAAAAGCGGTGCAAAAGTTGATGAAAAAAACGGTATGTGCGGCGTTGACAAGAATTGTGTTCTATCCATACAATTCGAGAGCCAAATGCCAACATTTCATAATCAACCTGATAAAAAATCAATTGTACTGAAATTTATAGGATTGCACCGGTTAGACCTTTCGGCGTATCGGAATAATTTCTTTGGTGATATTTCGTCTTGTTATCTTTCTTTTTATAAAGGCTTTATCGTCTGGGCAGACCATGATGGGTTTGACCCAGACGATTGTGGTGATGGCAATTTGTTTGAAGGCTCTAGGGCAACGTTTGTAGTTGCAAAGCGATTAGAGTGGAAATTTATACATACAAAAAAGAGCTAGCATAAATTATTCCCATTCAATCGTCGAAGGGGGCTTTGAAGTCACATCATACACAATTCTGTTCACATTTGGCACCTCGGTGACAATTCTACGAGAGACTGCATCGAGTACATCATAGGGGATTCTCGCCCAACTTGCAGTCATTGCATCCACGCTATGTACAGCACGAAGAGCAACGGCTTGGCTGTAAGTGCGTTCGTCGGAACTTACGCCGACACTCCGTAAATTGGTGAGCACGGTGAAGTACTGCCAAATGGATTTGTCGAGGCCTGCTTTTGCGATTTCGTCTCGAAAGATGAAGTCGGTTAAGCGGAGTGTGTCGAGGCGTTGCTTGGTGATTTCGCCGATGACACGGATGCCAAGACCGGGGCCAGGAAATGGCTGGCGGTTGACAAGGTGCTCGGGGATGCCGAGTGCCACGCCAAGTGCACGCACTTCGTCTTTGAATAAATCACGAACAGGTTCGATAATCTCCTTAAAATCAACAACGCTTGGTAATCCGCCCACGTTGTGGTGGCTTTTGATTACGGCAGAATTTTTTGTACCGCTTTCGATAATATCGGGGTAGATGGTTCCTTGCACGAGGAAGTCAACGGCGCCGATTTTTTTGGCTTCGGCTTCAAACACACGGATAAACTCTTCGCCGATTATTTTTCGTTTGGCTTCGGGGTCTGACACGCCAGAAAGTTTTGAGAGGAAACGCTCTTCGGCGTCCACACAGATTAGGTTCATATCGAACTGCTTTCCGAATGCTTCTTCGACTTCATTACGCTCGTTCAGACGCATAAGTCCTGTATCAACAAACACGCAAGTGAGTTGTTTGCCAATTGCTTTGTGCAAAAGCACAGCACAAACAGATGAATCAACGCCTCCTGATAAGGCACAGAGGACTTTTTTGTCACCAATTTTTTCTCGCAGGTTTGCAATGGAATCGCTAGCAAAGTCTTGCATTTTCCAGTCTCCGCTGCATTGGCAAGTATCAAATAGAAAGCTTGAAAAAGTTTGCTCGCATTCGGGCGATTGCAAAATTTTTGAGGCATCTTCGATGCAACTGAATTCAAATGTGGGTAGGTTTTTTTCTACAATAGCGTCTAAGATGCGTTGCTCGGATTCGTTTAAATTTTGGGTGAGTGACAAAACGAGTCCCTTTGGGTTTTTCGAGTCGATTTGTGCCAACGCTTTTTCGCTCGGCACCACTTGGCAAAAGACGTTTAAGTTTCTGATTTGTCGCGCAATGGCTTGGTTGTTTTGTTCCGCAAAGTCTATGATTAAAATTAAATCGTGCATAATTCGCTCCTTTTTACTGATTAGTCTTCAAAGTTAATGATGCCATCTGAAATGGAATTTATTCTGGCTAAGGATTCAAGACGCACGCCTTGATCCAGTAATTTCTTTCTGCCGGGTTGAAAAGATTTTTCGATTACGATGCCGACACCACAGAGTGTTGCACTCGCTTGATTAATTATATCACAAAGTCCTAAAACAGCATTACCATTTGCGAGAAAATCGTCGATAATCAATACACGATCTTCTTTTGTGATGTAACGCTTCGAAACTCGTATTTGACTGGTTTTATTTTTTGTGAAGGAATGGACTTCTGTTAAATAAACTTCGTTGTCAAGCAGCTTGGATTCAACTTTTCTGGCAAAGACCACAGGAACAAAACCAAAATACTGCGATGCAATCGCTGCAAGCCCGATACCAGAGCTTTCGATTGTAAGAATTTTTGTTATGGTTTCGTTTTCGAATCGGCGTTTAAACTCTTGTCCGATGTCATTGAAAAGCTGTACATCAATTTGATGGTTCAAGAAAATGTCAACATTTACAATTTCTGTTCCGATAATTCTGCCTTGATTTTGAATGCGATTTTTTAACTTTTCCATTTTAACCTCCTGATTTTTTAAAGCAAGTTCGTTCAGAATAAAAAAAGTCTCAAGCCGATAACGCTTGAGACAATAAAATAAACCGTACAACAAAGACAAGCCTGTTGACAGAAATATTTCATCGTAGTCACGCCATTACGGTGGCTTGGTAGAGACTTATGGACCAATTTCCAAGATTATACGATTATGTAATTTTCATAAATTGTAGCAGAAACAAAAAAACAAGTCAATACACTACGAGACGTCGTGTTATAAATCCATTGAATGTAACATTGTAATTTGACATTGAATACCTTATGTTTTAGAATAGAGTTATTGAAAATTAAGTGTATATTGTATAAATATTTATGTGTGGGAGGTGCTACTGTTGAACTTAAAGAGAATAACAATCATTTCGTTAATGTTGTTTACTTGTGTACCCATGATTATTTTTGTCATGCTCATTTCAGGCAGCTCGGTTGGCAAAGTTCGAGATTCAAATATTGAAATATTAAAGACTTTGGCGTTTACAAATGGAATCGCTTTGGAAGAATTTATTACGACAAGAGATCGAGAGTTACATCTTATGACCAGCCGTGGCGTTATTATCAATGAGCTTCAAAATCAAAACAGTGGCATGTTTAACGACCAAACTCGTGAAAACTCAAAAGATGCTATGCAGGCTTTATATAGTTGGATTGACAGTGTTTCGCAGTATGTAAATGTGTGGCTGGTTGACAGGGCTGGAAACATAATCTTGCCATATGACTCAAACGACTTGAACAAAAATATTTCCAAAGACGACTTGTTTGAGAGGTGCATAGAAAGCGGAGAGACGATTGTTGGGGATATTACAAAGGCTTCGGAAAGCCAAGATTATCAGACCCAACAAATATTTGCACCTGTTTTTGATTCTGAAGGCAGGGTGATTGGAGCGATTGTTCTTTTTACAGCGATGGAGTTTTTTCAGTCATTTATAGAAACGGTTGAATTTGGTGATACAGGTAATGCAATTTTGGTCGACTCAAACAACAAAATTATTTATCACCGTGATAAAACTTTAATCGGAATGGTGCTTGACCAGAATGCGAAGGAAGGTATTTCGATTGCATCTGAAAAAAGATATGGTGGACGCTTGACCACATATGTTTATAACACAGCAATAAGCGGCAAAATTTATGTGGCTGAGTACAACTTAAAGGGTGTTGACTGGGTAATTCTTGTGACACAGAATTATGCTGAAGTGGGCGGCTTTACAAAGGAGATAGGCGTATCGGGATTGGTTGTAACCGTTTTATTTGGATTACTTGCGGCAATTTTTGCAACGATCATAACGGGTTTTGCCAACAAGCCATTAATGGAATTTAACGAAGTTCTCATAAAATCCAAAGAGGACGAGCAGTTCTATCATCTGCCAGACGTGAAGCATAATGAACTGTGGGAGTTTGCCCAAAACTACAACGCAATGACGGATGTTCTTTCAAACAAATATTTTGAACTTACCGAAACGCATATGAAACAAGTTGAAAGTGAATATGAGTTGCGTGAGAATTTTAAAATTTTATTTGATAAGGAACGGCTTAATTCACAGCTAATGTTTACAGATACGCTAACCAAATTGCCAAACAGAGCGGCGTTTAGACGACACTTGACTGATATGCTTGCGGCGGGCAATAACGGCGGTATTGTGTATATTGATTTGGATAATTTTAAGGCAGTGAACGACTTGCTTGGTCATAGCATTGGTGACGAGATTTTAAGGAAAGTTGGCGAAATCTTAGCAGAGCCTTCAACAGTCGAAATTGAAATCTGTGCCAGACTAAATTCTGACGAGTTTGCTGTCGTGATTCCGAGTTATCAACGTGAGATAGAGATTTATTGCAAGCGGATTCTCGAACGCTTTCAAAGCCCGATTAAAATTGGCGAAGCGATGGTGTATGTAACAGCGAGTATGGGAATCACGATGTTTCCAAGCGACGGAACTGAGATAGATGCTTTGTCTGGTTGTGTGGATCTTGCTATGTTTCAAGCAAAGGAACTCGGAAGAAATACTTACTATTTCTACGACGACGCACTTAGGTATAAGAAACACAGGCAAAACCAGATTTTAGAGATTTTAAGGCGAAGCGTTGAAAATGAAGAGTTGTTCTTAGTTTTTCAGCCTGTGCAGAACTTGACAACCGGAAAAGTCATGTCGTTTGAAGCCTTGTTACGTGTGAAAAATCGCCATTTGGGTTACATCAGCCCTGTGGAATTTATACCGATTGCGGAATCAAACGGACTTATTTTGCCGATGGGATATTGGGCGATTGAGCGGGCGTGTATTTTTACACAGTCGTTGATTGAAAACCACGGATACGAAGGGAGTGTATCGGTAAACATCTCGCCGATTCAAATACTCGAGCATAATTTTGTGCAAAAGGTTGCGGCGATTCTGGAACGTACTGGACTGCCTCCCAATAAACTTTTGGCGGAAATTAAAGAGTCTGTATTTATTATTAATAGCAATTTTGGCGTGCAAAAACTTGTGCAGCTTAGAGAACTTGGTGTAAACGTTGTGCTCGATAATTTCGGAACCACATTTTCATCGCTTAACTGCCTGACAACCATGCCAATTGAAGCGATCAAAATTGCCAAGAGCTTTGTAGATGGAATGATGGGGAGCGAGAATAAACAACTTATGGTGAAAACAATCATAGAGCTTTCGCATCAACAGGGCATCTCGGTTATTGCAGAAGGTATTGAAGCACACGAACAAAAAGCCTTCTTTAAGGAAAGTCATGGCGATGGCATACAAGGCTTTGTATACAAATCGCCACTTGATGAGAAAGCTGCAAAACTGTTTATTGAAGAGCAATCGCACTAAGCAAACACGTTTGTCAAGTATTGGTTTGCTATTGATTTAAGTTCCTTGGTTTTATTGAAAGTTGTCGGTTCTTTATCAGTCATTTTATAGCTTGGTCGAAATCTTGTTAAATGCAGGGGTAGGTTTTTATCTATCCCTGCAATGTATTTTGCGAGGTTTTCGATTTCCTCGGGCGAATCGTTTTCACCCGAAATAATAAGCGTGGTAATTTCTACATGGCAACGACGCATGGAAGTTTCTATGGTTCGCTTCACAGGCTCGAGTTTTCCGCCGATGGATTTATAAAATTCGCTTGAATAACTCTTCAAGTCGATGTTCATTGCGTCAATATACGGCAAAATTTCTTGAAGCGGCTCGGGATTTACAAATCCGTTTGTGACAAGCACATTATCGAGCCCTTTTTCTTTGACAAGGACAGCCGTATCATAAACGTACTCATAAGAAATAAAAGGCTCGTTATACGTGTACGCAACACCCAAATTGCCATAATGCGAATGTTTTTCTGCGAGAAGTGCGAGTATGTGGGGCGGAATTTCCTGCACCTTTGGCACGCCCATTGAAATATTGTGGTTTTGACAAAACCCACATTCGAAATTACAACCATAGCTCCCCACGGACAAAATGACACCATCCTTAAACATGTAAAGCGGCTTTTTTTCAATCGGGTCAATGGCAAGCGAGGATAATTTTCCGTAGCTTGTCGCCAGTAAAGTTCCGCCTTCGTTTTTGCGGACACGGCACTTGCCGAAACTTCCATCTTCGATAACGCAGTAATGCGGACAAAGCTTACAATAGCAAATGCCATTCTTCTCATCGTAAAATCTGGCTTCCACCATTTTTCATCCTCCTCATACTTTGTGGCGTACCACTTCAAATCGTTCAATTTTATAATTCTCATTTTGTGAAATCCGCCCCTTGTTCAGTGCAATCGAAAGTTGTGTCGCTACATCGTCAACACCGTCAAGGTTTGGTAAGAGTAGACCACGTTTTAGTCCGCATGTTACAATCACGCCGTATTTTTTTACGTCGAGTTCCGAAATATCGGTGACTTCTTCTGCTTCCATCAACACGTCAACACTGAAAGTAAGTTCAGGCAACTCCGAAATTTCAATCGGATCAAATCTTGGGTCACTTGTTCCAGCAGAGACAGCGTTTGCAATGATTTCAATGGCGAGATTTTCTTGTATTCCGCTTATGGTGCCTATACAGCCACGTAGTTCGCCGTTCTTCTTTATCGAGACAAACACACCACGACCACGCGAAAAAAATTCGTCGGGCAAGCCTTGGGGTGCAGAAACATATTCTCCGCATTTGATGTAATTCTCAAGAGAATATCTCGCCAAAAATACATACAGGTCATTGATCACATAATAACTGCAAAGTGCATACCCCACGCCAAAAGTCCCCTCGTAAGAATGAAACTCTGCTTCGATTGGTGTAGCATCCAGAGCACCGGACGCAATGACAAAAGACCGTAGTCCACATTCTGCCGCATCGCTTAAGAAATTTTCCTCAAACGCCATGAACTTCTCAAATTTCGCAAATCGCATCGCTTCTGTAATTTCTGAATCGAATTTTGGCCCACTTGGCTTATACCCATAGGGGCCGTCTTCTTTTAAGCAATGAGATAAGTCTCCACTTGCCACAATTACGACCCGTTTGTCTACTGAAATCTGCTTAATTAAATTTCCAAACTGAAAATGATCTTCAAGACTCAAGCCAGAAATTGAAATTCTGACGATTTTAAAATTTTTTGTGTATTGCTCTATGAAGTAAAGTGGAACTAGCGTTCCATGGTCAAGGTCAGAATTTTTTTCGCCTAGTGTTCCTGCGGCAATGCCATGTTTTTTTGCGGTATCCTCTAGCAAATTTACAAATTCTGTGTCATAATCAACTCTGAAAAAAACTTGGGGTGAGCCGAATTTTGCAAAACTGCCGAACGCTTCTTTTCCGCCTGCGATATGGAAATAATCAGAATAATAAGTTGCATGGGGACTAATGATAATAATTGTCTCGGGGTTGTCGCTTGCAATTTTTTTTGCAATTTTATGGTAGCTGTCAATGGTCGCTTGAATTTCTTTTTCACGGCCACCGCCAACGGCTTCTACAATCAGCGGTGGGTGAGGAACAAAATGTGTGCTTAATATTGGCATAGGAATTCTCCTTTTTGTTTTTTATCTTTCCCAATTACTCTATTTTAATTTAAAGGAACGGTGAATGCAAATGTTAAAGTTAGAAAAAGCAGACAACAACGCAGAAAATTATAAACTAATGGTTGATTCAATCGAGGAACTCGTGAAAGATGAAAAAGATTTAATTGCAAATTTGTCTAACATTTCCGCCATCATTAACCTGTATATGGACAATATCAATTGGGTTGGATTTTATATCATGCGGGGCGGCGAGCTTGTACTTGGGCCATTCCAAGGGAAGCCAGCCTGTATCAGAATAAAACTTGGAAAAGGCGTTTGCGGTACAGCCGCTTCAAAAAAGGAAACCATTCTGGTGCATGATGTGCATGAATTTGAGGGTCATATTGCTTGTGACTCGGCGAGCAATTCCGAAATTGTAGTACCGATTTTAAAAAATGGCAAAGTGGTAGGCGTGTTGGATATTGACAGCCCTGTGGTTGGAAGATTTACGCAGGTCGAGCAAGAACTTTTTGAGCGTATCGTGAGGTTAATAGAGGGGATTATCTAATGCATAAAAATAAAAGCTACTGGTGCTGTTTAAGTGTAATGCTTGTCATGCTTCTGGTGGTTGGCTGTTCGGCTGTAAAACCTAGCGGAATCGTTGAAGCGGCAAGTTTAAATCCATCGCCGATACCAATGCCAACGCCCTTAATCACGCCAAGCCCAATCCCCACACCCACGCCAACACCCGTACCACAAACAGCGAAGTTCACCGTTGTGGGAGACATCATGCTTCACCAGTGGCAAATGGATTTTGCGTATGACAAAGGGACTAAGACCTACGACTTTTACAAAAGTTTTGATGCGATTGACAAATATTTAAAGGACGCGGATTATACCATCGGAAACCTAGAGACCGTATTTGCCGGAAACGAACGTGGGTTTAGCGATTTTCCCATGTTTAATGCACTGGACGAATTTGGGAAAGGAATTAAAGACGCTGGCTTTGATTTTTTAACAACAGCAAACAACCACAGCAACGACAAAGGGACAAAAGGGATTTTGCGTACCATCGAGGTGCTTGATGAGCTAGGTATTGACCATGTGGGTACATACAAATCTGCCGAAGAGCGTGACAAAGTTTTTATAAAAGAGATAAACGGAATGAAATTTGCGTTTCTGTCGTTTACATATGGAACCAATGGGTTACCGCTTGAAAAGGGCAAGCCTTATCTTGCAAACATCATGAGCGAAAGCTTGATTCAAAGTGACATCGCCCGAGCAAAACTTGAAAACCCAGACTTTATTGTCGTTATGCCACATATGGGCAACGAGTACGAGCTTTATCCCAAGCAAGTGTTTAAAAATTGGATTCAGTTGATGTGTGATGCGGGAGCCGATATTGTTCTGGCAAGCCACCCCCATGTGCTGCAACCCATTGAAACCATGACCGCCTCGGACGGACGTGAATGCTTTGTAATTTACTCACTCGGAAATTTTATTTCTTCACAGCGGACAACGCCACGAGATGCAGGCGTGATTCTTGAACTGAACTTTGAGAAAAAGTATAGCGAGAAAGCTGTTTTAAAAGAGTTTGATGTGATTCCGACTTGGGTAAAATTTAAGAATAAAAGCGGAGCGTATGATATTCGGGTGTTGCCAGTTGTGGAAACGCTTGAACAAATCGAAAACGGTGAAAACGATTTAAGACCAAACGATGTTAAACGATTAAAGAACGTGCTTGGTGAAGCGAAAAAAATCTACCCAAGCGAGATAAAGGGAGAAGGAACGAATTGAAAGAAGTAGAAATATATACGGACGGTGCCTGTTCGGGAAACCCAGGGCCAGGTGGCTATGGCGTTGTTATGCTGTATGGCGGAAAACGCAAGGAACTTTCTGGAGGATTTGAAAAAACCACAAATAACCGAATGGAAATTTTGGGCGTGATTAAGGGGCTTGAAGCTTTAAATGCTCCGTGCAACGTAAAATTATATTCGGATTCCAGATATGTTGTTGATGCAATCGAAAAAGGCTGGGCAATTAAGTGGAAAAAAAACAACTGGATGCGAAACGCAAAAGACAAAGCGGTGAACCCAGACCTGTGGGAGCAGCTTCTCGAACAATTGTCTGTGCATAATGTAAAATTTATTTGGGTCAAGGGGCATTCTGACAACCAAGAAAACGAAAGATGCGATGAACTTGCCAGAAATTATATAAAAAATGGACAATTATTCATAGATGAGAAATATATTTTTTAAATTTCTTGACAGCAACTTCAAAGTGTGTTATGTTAGTAATCGTTACAATTACTTTTCTACTGATTTAGGAGGATTTAAAATGAAAACAGGTACAGTAAAATGGTTCAACGCAGAAAAAGGTTTCGGATTTATCTCGGTACAAGGTGAGGACGATGTATTCGTTCACTACTCAGCAATCAACTCAGACGGCTTCAAAACACTTGAAGAAGGTCAACAAGTTGAGTTCGAAGTAGTGCAAGGTGCTAAAGGACCTCAAGCTTCAAACGTAACACGCGCATAATCTATTGTCTAAGTTTTTTCTGCAGATCTTGCATATAAAATAGATGGTTATGTAAAACCTTTCGTAGTATTACGAGAGGTTTTTTGTATGTTTAAGCCATTGCATTGATTTGCCAATTGATAACGAATAAAAAATTTGTTATAATATATCTTATGTGTTTCGAAGTTCAAGCAACACACATATTAAATTTAGTTAGAGAGCAGGTACTTTAGTGAATGAAGTAAAAGGCAACAAGGCAATAAGAAATATCGCAATTATTGCCCACGTAGATCACGGCAAGACAACACTCGTAGACGAGTTATTGAAACAAAGTGGAGTTTTTAGAGAAAATCAGGTGGTGCAAGATCGTGTAATGGACTCAAACGACTTAGAGCGTGAGCGAGGCATTACAATTTTGGCAAAAAACACTGCTGTTTTTTATAAGGGCACAAAAATAAATATCATTGACACCCCAGGGCACGCAGATTTTGGCGGCGAGGTGGAACGTGTTTTAAAATTGGTAAACGGAGTTGTTTTGGTGGTAGACGCTTTTGAAGGTCCGATGCCACAGACAAAGTTTGTTCTTAAAAACGCACTGGACTTGGAACTTCCTGTTGTGGTTTGTATCAATAAAATTGATAGACCAGAAGCCAGACAAACTGAAGTTGTTGACGAGGTTTTAGAACTGTTTATGGAGCTTGACGCATCTGATGAGCAGCTCGACGCACCCTTTGTATATGCATCAGCGAAACAAGGATTTGCCATCGTTGAAGTGGGCGATGAAGCCAACGATATGCGTCCACTGTTTGACGCAATCCTAGAATATATTCCAGAACCAACCGGTGACAAAGACGCTCCAACGCAAGTTTTGATTACGACCATTGATTACAATGAATATATTGGTAGAATCGGTGTAGGTAAAGTTGAAAACGGAACACTTCACGTAAATGATGAAGTTGTAATCGTGAACATTCATGACCCATCGAAGCAGAAAAAAGTGAAAGTCAGCAAACTTTACGAGTTTGAAGGGCTTAGCCGTGTGGAAGTGAAAGAAGCAACTGCTGGTGCAATTGTTGCGATTTCGGGCATTGAAGAAATTTTCATCGGCGATACCATTTGTTCACCGGGTAGCGTGGTGCCACTTCCTTTTAATAAAATTTCAGAACCAACCATTTCCATGAATTTCTTGGTAAACGATAGCCCATTTGCTGGACGTGAGGGAACATTTGTTACGAGCCGTCATCTTCGTGAGCGTTTGCTTAGAGAACTTAACACCGATGTTTCTCTACGAGTGGAAGAAACAGAATCAACCGAATGCTTTAAAGTTTCGGGAAGAGGTGAGCTCCATCTCTCCATCTTGATTGAGAATATGCGTCGTGAGGGTTACGAATTTCAGGTTTCCAAGCCAGAAGTTTTGTATCGTGACATTGACGGCGTTCGTCATGAACCACAAGAGACAGTTACCATTGATGTTCCAGAGGATTTTGTTGGCGTTGTCATTGAAAAGCTCGGCACTCGTAAGGGTGAACTGAATTTCATGGCACCATCAAAAGGTGGATACACAAGACTCACATTCTTAATCCCTGCTCGTGGACTGATCGGTTATCGTTCAGAATTTTTGACAGACACAAAGGGTAACGGAATCCTAAACACGATTTTTGACGGATATATACCATACAAAGGCGATATTCCAAATAGACCACAAGGTTCTTTGGTTGCTTTTGAAGATGGCGATACTTCAAGCTATGGACTTTTTAACGCACAAGAGCGTGGCGACTTATTTTTACCAGCGGGCGTAAAAGTTTACACGGGCATGATTGTTGGCCGAAATGCAAGAAGCGGCGATATGGACGTAAATGTTTGCAAGAAAAAACAATTGACCAATATGCGTGCATCGGGTTCTGACGATTCATTAAGATTATCGCCGCCGCTAAACTTTAGCCTTGAGCAATGTCTTGAGTTTATTACCAATGACGAGCTTGTGGAAATCACACCAGTAAATCTTCGTATGCGTAAAAAAATTCTTGATGCGACTGCGAGAATGAGAGCAAGCAGGAAATAACATATTTAAAAGTAAAAACAGTGGGGGCTTGGCGTGAGTGAGTGCTAGCATGAGTTCATTTGTTAAACAGGCGGCAATACTTGCTGCAGCCGGCCTTTTTGTAAGGTTTATCGGCTTCTTGTACCGCTTGCCGCTTACAGATTTGCTTGGCGATGAGGGTAACGGAATTTACGGCAAAGCCTACACGATTTATATTTTTTTGTTGATTCTTTCGTCTGCTGGCTTACCGGCGGCAATTTCTAAAATGGTTTCGGAGCGAATAGCAATGAAACAATATGAGAACGCACACAGAGTCTTTAAAGTGTCGCTGCTTTTTTCTGGATTAACAGGGCTTGCAGCCACTTTGTTTCTGTGGTTTGGGGCGGAGTGGCTTGCCAATGCGGTGGATACGCCGTCAAGCAAGTACGCCATTCTAGCACTTGCACCCACCGTGTTAATCGTGGGAATCATGTCCTCGTTTCGAGGATATTTTCAAGGAATGAAAAACACAACCCCGACTGCGGTTTCCCAAATTGTTGAACAGCTTTTTAACGCTGTGTTTAGTATATTTCTGGCGTATGTACTTATTTCTCGAGGCATTGAATACGCTTCGGCTGGTGGTACTGCGGGAACAGGAATCGGTGCACTCGCAGGGCTTGCAGTTATTTGGCTTGTGTATGTTTTGCTTAAACCAGATATTCATAAAAGAATCCGCAGAACCAAGAAAATGTTTAACACGCCTGTTGAAAGCAATAGGAAAATTGCGAAAGAACTTCTTTTTACGGCATTGCCAATCATTGCTGGTACCGCAATTTTTAGTATTACCAACATCATAGATATGAAGATGGTTAGTTTCTGCCTTATGAAAACAGGAATGTACACTACATCGCAGGTTGATGCGTTGTATGGACAGCTAACAGGGAAGTACGTTGTTCTGGTCACACTTCCTGTTTCCATTGCAGCAGCTCTTGCGACAGCCGTTGTTCCTAATATTGCGGCTCTTCGCGTTACGAACAATCATGAAGAACTTCATGTGAAAATAAATCTTGCGTTAAAACTTACCATGCTGTTTACGGTTCCAGCGGCAGTTGGAATCGGTGCCTTGGGCGGGCCAATTTTAAGGCTGCTGTTCCCAAACCATCCCGACGGCGGAATCTTACTTACAGTCGGTGCCATCAGCGTTGTCTTTTTGGCACTTGCCCAAATCGCAACAGGTATGCTTCAAGGGATGAATATGCTTGCAGTGCCTGCTATTGCGGCATTTGTCGGCGGCATTTTAAAGATTCCAGTCAACTATTTTTTAATTTCTGACCCAAAAATAAATATTGTGGGTGCGGTCATTAGCACAATCGTTTGTTATGCCGCCGCTTCGTGCATCAACCTCTATATGTTGGTGAGAACGACCCATATCAAGCTCGAGTTTAAAAGTATTTTTGTTAAGCCAGTCGTCGCTTCTGCCGTAATGGGTGTGAGCTGTTTGGCTGTTTATTATTTGATCTACATGGTGTTGCCGATTAACAACTTGGCTTGCATTGCCGCAATTGTTGTGGGTGCTCTGGTTTATTTGATCTATATGCTTTTGATGGGCGGCATCACCCAAACCGAACTTCGGTATGTTCCAGGCGGCAATAAATTTTATAACATTTGTAAAAAGTATGGTTGGTTATAGTGATTAATGGAGGGCTTTCATGCGATATATCGAAGATTTAAAAGAGGACGAAAGAGTTTGCGACCATTATTTGTGCAAACAACGCAGAAGCTTGAAGTCTCGCAATGGTAAAACTTACCTTTCGTTAACGCTTCAAGACAAAACAGGCACAATCGAAGCCAAAGTTTGGGAAATGAACAAAGACATTCAAAGCTTTGATTCTGGCGATTTTGTTAAAATTGATGCAACTGTACTCATGTACCAAAACGACTTGCAGATGAAAGTCACGAGATTGCGTAAAAGCCAAGAGGGCGAATACGAGCCGATGGACTATATCCCTTGTTCTGACAAGGATATATCGGATTTATATTCCAAAATCATGGACTACATTAAATCGCTGACCAACTCGTATATCAAACAACTCATGGAAAACATTTTCACAAAGAACGCCTATATTTCCGAAAGCTTTAAAAAACATTCCGCCGCAAAAAATATGCACCATAGCTACATGGGTGGACTGGTTGAACATACGCTCAACGTTGTAGAAATTTGTGAATTTTTAGGCAGTCGCTACAAATTTGTAAACCGTGACTTGCTAATTGCCACAGCCATTTTACATGACCTTGGCAAAGTTTATGAACTCTCGGAGTTCCCAGAAAACGACTACACAGACGATGGACAGTTGCTTGGACACATTGTGATTTGTGTTGACCTCGTGTCAAAAGAGATGGATAAAATTCCGAACTTTCCGCATCAGCTGCAAAGCTTAATCAAACACAGCATACTTTCACACCACGGCGAATACGAGTACGGCTCGCCAAAACGCCCCAAGACAATCGAAGCCTATATCCTCCATTGTGCAGACAATACAGACGCAAAAATGAAAGCATTTGAAGAAGCAATAGAGGACGACAGCTCCAGCCGCACTTGGGTTGGACTCAACCGAATGCTCGGCAGAAACATTAGAAAATCTGATTATAATGGGAATGAGTTTAATGGATAAGTTAAATTCCGACTCAAAAGTAATATCCGCAAGTGAGGTCAATAAATTTGTTTATTGCCCATACCAGTGGTATTACGAGCGGCTCTACGGCACAAAGCAGTTGCGAGCTTTATACAACGAACGCAACAAGGAACTTGGGCTCGATGATCCGACTATGAGTAATTTTAACAAAGGCCTAAAATTTCATAAAGAGTATAAACTGTCGCCTAGCATATCAACTGTATTTGCTGGGCTTCTTGCTATTGCACTGATTATCGCCGTTTACGTCGTCATTTTTATGGGGTGGCTGCCGTGGTAGAAAACCTAATCACATATTTCAAGCAACTCCCAAACCTCTCGCACTTTGGATTCAAAGAGCTTATTGTAATATTTGTGGCACTTCTTTTATTTCTTTTTATTCTCCCGAAACTACAAAAACCAATTGCAAAAAAACGTCCCTCCACCAGTAGATTTGGCTTTGAGCTAATCTACACCGACCAAAAAACCGATGAAAGAATAGACGGCGTAACCTATTCAGAACTCCTTGTGTCTGAAAAATTTCAGCTCAAGGGCAAGCCCGACTACGTTTTCCAAAAATTTAACGCAAAAGATCTCATGCCAATCGAACTAAAAAGTGGAACAATCGGTGATGAGCTGCTTCCGCATAACGGCGATTTAATGCAACTTGTGGTTTACTTCCTCATTCTCGAAGATGTCTATGGTGTCCGCCCAAAGTCAGGCAGACTTATTTATAAAGATTATATGTTTGTCATAAAAAATACCCGATCCTTAAGGCGAAAATTAAAACTTACCCTCGCACAAATGCGTGATATGCTAAAAACAGGCGAGCAAGACGCAAGCCCAAGTTTTGCCAAATGTAAATTCTGTCTATGTCGGGGTACCGTTTGTGAATATAATTAAAGAGGTGCAACCCATGAAAGAAACCGCAACCAAAAAGTCAGCACAAGCAAAGCCAACGCAAGTAAAACCAATCGAAAACAAGGATGATTCTGTTATGCGTGCATTAAAATCCAGTGACAGCCAAGTGATTGCAAGAGCGATTAAAGACTTGCTCAAAAGAGAAGACATAGATGATAATAAGGGTGGTAAATATCTTTGTTAATTAAAAATAGCACATATGAAATGATGATAGACGCACTGGGGCAAGAAGGCGAGGGCATCGGCAGAATTGACGGATTTACAATTTTTGTAGAAGGTGCTTTGCCGGGCGACACAATCGAAGTGCTCATCATGAAACTTAAAAAAAGCTATGGCTACGGAAAACTTGTAAACATCATTCAGCCATCAGAACATAGAATGGCCCCCGCTTGCGACGCCTTCACAAAATGCGGCGGCTGTAGCCTTCAACATTTAAGTTACCAAAAACAACTCGAATACAAAACCGATAAAGTCGCAAACTGCATCAAGCGAATCGCTGGCATCAATTTTGACATACAGCCAACTATCGGCATGGACAATCCCTTCAGGTATCGAAACAAAGCACAATTTCCTGTCGGCAACAGTAACAACAAACCAGCAATCGGTTTTTTTGCCAAGCATAGCCACCGCATTGTGCAAATTTCTGACTGCAAATTGCAACTCGCCATCACTTCACAAATCACTCGCATAATCGAAAACTTTATACTCCAGTTTAACTTAAAACCCTATGACGAAGAAAATCATACAGGGCTTATTCGTCATGTCTTAATCCGTTCCGGTTTCGCCACAAATGAAATCATGGTCTGCATAATCATTAACGGCAAAAACTTGCCTCATGCCGCTGAACTCATCAAAGACTTACAAGCTGTCACAGGCCTAACCAGTATCATGCTTAACTTCAACCGAGAACGTACCAATGTAATCATGGGTAGCTCGACCCAATGCATCTATGGCAAAGATGTCATCACGGACTACATCGGCGACTTGCGTTTCGAAATCTCTGCACTTTCGTTTTTCCAAGTCAACCCTGTTCAAACAAAAATCCTCTACGACCTCGTTACCGAATTCGCAGAGTTCTCAAAAACAGACATCGTAATCGACGCGTATTGCGGCATCGGTACCATCTCGCTGTTTATTGCAAACCACGTAAAAAAAGTATACGGCATCGAAATTATCAATGCGGCAATCGCCGATGCAAACCGCAATGCTGCTTTGAACAATATCACAAACGCCGAGTTCATTTGCGGAGAATCCGAAAAAGTCATTCCCAATTTGCTCGCAGAACATATCTCACCCGATGTAATCATCGTCGACCCCCCAAGAAAGGGTTGCGACGAGAAGGTGCTCAAGTCGATTATAGACTGCGGGGTAAAGAAGTTGGTTTACGTTTCTTGCGATGCAGCGACCCTCGCTAGGGATATTGCGATTTTAAAGGGTGGTGGCTTTGAACTGGGAAAGGTTCAGCCTGTGGATTGTTTTCCAATGACTTGGCATGTAGAGACTATAGTGTTGCTACAAAGACAAACTATATAGAAATCCTTAGATTTAAGCACTTTTACAAGCATACGGTGTTTATATCAGAGGGTGGAAAAACCACAAATAAAGTGATAAAAAATTACATCACTGTTTCGGTGGTAATTGACCTAGAGTGTGGGAATACAATAGAATAATGAGCCGAAAGGTACTGCTTTC
>JAVBKL010000040.1:0-8276 GCA_031554055.1 Eubacteriales bacterium
GTCAAACGTATATGGGCATATAGATACATATGAAGAAGAGGAGAGATTTAATATGAGTAATGAAAAAATGCAAATATTAAAAATGCTTGAAGAAAGAAAAATTTCTGCCGAGGAAGCATCAAGATTGCTTGCGGCATGCGAAAGTTCGGGGTCGCCAAGGGCTTCATCAAGTTCAACGTCCAGTTCAACAACGAGTTCAAGTTATCATTCGCAACAATCGCCAAATTCTGACAGCCATTCAAAAAGCAGCGCTGCTGGATTTGATGAATTTGCATACGACATCGGCAAAAAGCTCGAAACCTTTGCCAGGGACATGGAGCCAAAGCTACAGAAGTTTGCTGAAGTTGTGGTTGAAAAAACAGCGGTTGCCGCTGATAAAATTTCTAAAAATATGAACGAAGCTTACCAGCGTGGATCAGAAAAAGCAGAGCGGGCGAGAACCACCTATTCTTCTCCAAGCCCAAGCCCAAGCCACAGCCCGAGTGCAAATGGTTCTCGTGTTGAAAATAATTTTGAGATAAGCGTAATTGCTGGCTATAACGAGTTGAATTTAAAAGCGTTAAACGGCGATATTTCTGTAAAAGGGTATAACGGCGATAAAATCACAACAAGAGTTTATGTGGAGGCAACAAGAGCAGGTGCAAGGATTGAGTTAATCAAACTCGGAAATAAATATCAATTAAGCTATAACGAAGACGAATTTAGATCTGTATCGGTTGATGCCTTGGTTCCAGAAAGATTATTTAATATTGTACGGATTTCAGGCGAGAACGGAAGAAGCACCGTATCAAATCTGCAAGCCGACGATATTAAGATTGATTCCACCAATGGAAAAATCAAGGTATCAGAGGTCTATGGTGAGAAGCTTCTTGTTATCGGACTTAACGGTGACGCAAATATTTCAAACATAGATGTAGAAAATTTTGAAATCAATACAGCAAACAGCCCAGTTTATATGGAAATTCCAGAGTACGCTCGTTACAATAACTATGTTTGGAAAGTAGAAACTTCAAATGGTGTTGTGAACATGAACCTTCCGTCATTGCCGACACTCGGTTACCATTTGAAAGCTGATACTTCCCTCGGAAACGTTAATATTGGTTTAACAGGTCTTAACTTTACAGAAAACAATCGAGGCTGTGCGGAGGCACGTTCTGTAAATTTCAGCTCGGCACAAAAACAAGTCAACATCAAAGTTGAAACCTCAAACGATGGAATTACGATTAATTAATTTGCGTTTACAAACCAGACTGGTTTATATTGAAAACGGCTGTCACAATTCATTTTGTGATGGCTGTTTATTTTTTTCAAAATTTAAGTTTTTATTACAAATTTATAACTTTTGTTGCTTTATGTGGTTTGATTCGTTATAATGAACGATAGCGTTTCTATAAGGAATAAATGTTCATATACTATATTTAATTTGTAATTGTGAGGGGAAAATATGGCAAGGCGTGTTAGACGCGGTGCATCAAGGTCGGCAAGGTCAGCAGACTCTTTTACGACAAAGATAACAGCAATATTATTACTAGCGGCAGTCGTTGGAATTGGAATTTTAGGCGTTTTCGTTTACAACAACAATAAAATGATGAAGAAAACGGTTGACGATAATAAAATTTACAAAAATATTTATGTCAATGGCATTGATTTAAGTGGATTAACAAAGGAAGAAGCCACCACCGCACTCAAGCGTGAGTTTATTCCAAAGCTTCAAGAAAATACGATTACCATTTCGGCAGAGGGAACAAGCGTTGACATGAAGTTTGCGGACTTTAATGCACGTTTTGACTTTACAGAAGCCGTTGAGACAGCACATTCCTATGCAAGAACAGGCTCACTTCGTTCGAGGTATGAAAAAATTATCGACCTCCGTGAAAAGCCGGTAAAATTAGAAATTATGCCTACATACATTTACGATGATTCTTATATTGCGAACAAACTTGGTCCAATTGAAGATAAAGTAAATATCGAACCATTAAATTCGGCGATTACAAGACGAAATGGACAGTTTATTGTAACTGGCAGTAAAATCGGTAAAGTAATTAATACGGATGAAACAGTGAAGCGTGTTCGCCAAGTTTTGGACTCCAAAAAAAGTGGTGTGGTTGTAGCTGTAGTAGACGAAACAATTCCACAATATACAGAAGACGACTTCACAAAAGTTCAGAGCTTAATCGGTACTTTTAATACTGGGATTAAACCCGGCAACACAGGCAGAAACATGAATGTTGAAACCGCTTTGACAAAAATTAATGATGTAACCTTGTACCCAGGCGAAATTTTTTCCACAAACAAACAGTTTGGCAGTATGACTTACGATAATGGGTACAGACCGGCACCAGTTATCTCGGGCGGAAAACTCGTTGACGATTATGGCGGGGGCGTATGCCAAGTTTCAACAACTCTCTATAACGCAGTTTTGCAAGCGGAACTCGAAGTTGTTGAGCGTAGAAACCATTCGCTAAAAGTTGTCTATGCGGATTACGGTTTTGATGCAACCTTAGCAGGAGATTACATTGATTTCAAATTTAAGAATAATACCGATTCACCGATTTTTATAGAAGCAGGGCTTGTTGACCAAAAAAATGTTGTTGTAAGTATTTACGGAAAAGAAATGCATAGTTCAACCAGAAAGCTCATGTTTAGTAAAGAACTTGTTGAAACTGTTCCCCCACCGGATAAATTGGAAACACCAGACCCAACATTGCCACTTGGTCAAGTTGTAACAAGTATCAAGCCAAATCCGGGCTACAGATACAAGGTTTATAAAACTGTATATGAGTTTGATAAATTGTTAGAAAAAGTATTGGTCAACACGAGTTATTATAAGCCAACAAGAGGAGAATACTTAGTCGGAACAGGTGAGAATGTTCCAATGCCGAGTATTGGACCAACGGAACAAACAAGCTTGTTGCCAGAAGTTGATCCAGCTCCAATACAACCAGAAGATACGGGCTATGACCTTTATCCAACTATACCCGAAGAGTAATCATTAGGAGAATCACATGGAAATAGGCAAAATTAGACCAGAGCTTTTAAACGAATTGGTGTTTAAGCCAATTAAGGAAAACAAAGTAAGACGAGACGAAGTTTTGGTGCGTCCAGAAATTGGTGAGGACTGTTCGGCGGTTGATTTAAACGGCGAGATTTGTTTATTATCAACCGACCCAATTACTGGAGCAACCGAAGATATAGGATATTTGGCTGTGCATATCAATGCAAATGACATAGCTGCAAGCGGCGGAGAGCCGATTGGAGTTATGGTAACGGTGCTATTGCCAAAATATTCAACAGAACACGACCTTAAAAAAATTATGGACGGCGTTTACCGTGCAGCTTTAGAAATAAATATTGAAGTGTTAGGCGGACACACCGAGGTAACTGATTCTGTGGTGCGTCCGATTGTTTCCGCAACGATTATTGGCAAAACAAAATGCTTCATTAAAACTGGCGGGGCGAAAGTCGGACAAGAAGTTATTATGACAAAATGGGCTGGGCTTGAAGGAACTTCCATTATTGCGGCAGATTGCCGTGAAAAGGTTTTAAGCTTAGGAGACGCAACACTTCAAAAAGCACTTTCTCTTTCAAAATTTTTGTCAGTGATACCCGAAGCAAATATAGCAAAAAAATACGGTGCAACCGCCATGCATGATATAACCGAGGGCGGCGTTCTCGGTGCTTGTTATGAACTTGCAGAAGCTTCTTCTGTCGGGATAAATATTTATCTCGACAAAGTTAGTATACTTGCGGAAACAAAGGATATTTGCGAATTATTTGACGTAAATCCCTATAAGCTAATATCCAGTGGTTGTTTGTTAATAACTTCGCATAATTCTAGCTTAATTGTTTCGGCTCTTAAAGAAGCTGGAATTGAGAGTTCTGTAATTGGAGAAATTACTGAAAGCGAAAAAAAATATTTTATCGGTGAAGATGCTTATATTTTGGGCGAACCAAGTAGCGATGAGATTTATAAAGTTCCTATTAATAAATTTTAACTTGACGTAAGGCTACAAGATTTGTATAATAAATTTGTAACAATTACGTAACAATTGGGTTCGGAGGGTAATGAATGGCGACAGAGCAGGCATTAAAAAAGAATGAGCAAAGCGAACTTTATTTTCACTGCTTACGTATACTCCGCACGAGCATTTTAGTTGTAGTTTTTATTACACTTGGTTCTTTGAGTGTATTTGCTGCAACCACCGGAACGATTACGGATAATGGAGTAAATATTAGAGCAGGGGCTGCAAAAACAGCTAAAGTTTTGGGACAAGCCAAATTAGGACAGGCCGTCACCATCACGGGTACAGAAGGCGATTTTTATCATGTTTTTTTTGATGGATTCCCTGATGCCTACGTTGCAAAGCAGTTTGTAAAGGAAAAGGCTAAAGCAGAAGCGAAGACACCAGCCAAAGCAACTCAAACTTTGGCAACAGGAACACCTGCGAAAGCTGTATCTACAGTTAAAACAGATTCAAGTGCAGATGTGGAAGTAAAAGGAAAGATTTCAGGAGAGAACATTAATTTAAGAAGTTCGGCGTCAAAGAGCGGAAAAGTTCTTGGCAAGGCACAAAAAGGCGAAGTGTACAATGTGCTTGCAAAGCAGGATACTTGGTACAAGGTGCTCTATAAAGGTTCGGAAGCATTTGTCTTTGCAGATTTTATTGCCGTCTATACAGTTCCAGTTGTAAAAAATGCTTTGCCAGTTAAAGATGTAAGCACAGTTGAGGCAAGCGATAGCATCGTAGAAGCTTTGCAGTCCACTGCAGAAAACATGCCAATCGTGCAAGGGGCAGCGAACCAACCAGAAGCTGTTCAAATAATCAAAGAAGCGTCTGGAGAAGCAGTTGATGTGGTAGAGGCAGACGTTATTTATGCAGTTGTTACCGCACAAAATGGTCTTTACCTGAGAGAAAAAGCAAGTCACGAGGCAAATATTTTAAATGCATTGGCGGCAGGCGAGGTTGCGGACGTTCTTTCCATCGAATCAGATTGGATTAATGTTTCGTATGCAGGTCAAGAAGGGTACGTGTTCGCTGAATATGTCACAATAGATCGTGGTTCAAAACCGAATTTTGTTTTTGCAGAGTCGGAAAATCCGATTGTTAACGAAATAATATCTTATGCAAAACAATTTATCGGAACACCGTATTCATGGGGCGGAACTGATTTGCAAAAAGGCGTTGACTGTTCTGGTTTTGTGTATTCAGTCATGAAAGCGTATGGAACAACTCTTAATAGAAGTTCATCAGACATGATAAAAAATGGTCCTATCGTTCAAAGGAGCCAGCTTTTACCGGGCGATTTGATATTCTTTGATACAGAAGGCAGTAACAATGGGCAAATATCCCACGTTGGAATATACATAGGCAACGGCAAGTTCATTCATTCTTCCAGTGCTCCACGAGCATGGGGAATCACAATATCGAACTTAGAAGATGATTATTATACAGCAAGGTATGTGGCAGCGAATAGAGTGCTGTAGCACAAAAAAATCGACCCGATGAAGGTCGATTTTTTTGTGTCTGTGACTAAACTTATCGCAACTCTGCAAGTTTTTGCGTTGCCACATATATATCCGAGATTCTGTACCAAGTAGGATAATCAACGATACCGTTTTGTGGCATATTAAAGATTTGTTGAAACTTCTGAACTGACAATCTTGTTGCATTACCGAATATACCATCAGCTCTCACTTTTGGTATTGCTGGGAAATTATTTGAAATCGCATTCAACTGATTTTGAATTGTGCGAACATCACTGCCAGTAGAGCCCACTTGCAAATTTTTCCCTGGGAAAGATGAAGGCACACCAGCGACCTTCTGTGCTTGCGAAAGATAAATGCTTTGGCCATAAAAGCTCCGCAGAATGTCAATTGCGGTATATCCTTTTTCGCCGAGGTCTTTCGAACCCCATTGCGTCATCCAGTTGGTATCATGTGATAGATATTTCAGCTCATCTCATGAATATTTTGAAATCACTTGATAATCTACAATATACAATTTTATCTATGAGAGCTTTTACAAAAACTGATTTGCTTTCGGTTGAAATGCTTTCACACAATAAAAATTCCTCCGTGTTTTTAAATTTAAAAATATTCGTGCATACGTTTGGCTCTGAAATACTTTTGTGGTTCTCAATACTTTTCTCAATGGCGTATTTTTTTGCTTGTAGAGTGTTTTTTTCTTTTTTGTACTCGTCAATGCTATCAATACCATTGACGTAAGCTGCCTTTATTCTTTGCAGTTTATCATTTGTTTTCTGCAGTTCAATATGTAAAGGTAAATTTATGTCAGAGACTAGATTTCGTTTGCTCACTGGAGAAAGAATGATTTTACAATCTTCTTTTAAGTAGGTACTCAAAAACTCAAAAACAGCATACTCTGCTTTCCTTTGATTAAGATTATTCGAGACGTTGCATACTCCTTTTTTATACCCAGAACAACCAAAATTGCTGTAACTATTTCCTTTTTTACTGTAGGAATAAGTCAAACTTCTTCCGCAATTAGAGCATTTCATTATTCCAGAAAGCCAGTGCTTGTATGTTCCCTGGGGTTTGCGATTTTTTTGCTTTATTGAAGTTGTAAAGATTTTTTGGGCGTTCATAAATATATCCTCAGATACTATGGATTCGTGTCTTCCTTTGGCAAAAATCCAATCTGCCTGAACGTTGGACTTTCTAGAATTGTTAGAAGTTTTATTCCAAACTAAATCTCCCTTATATATTGGGTTTTTTAAAATTCGTTCAACTAGTCTACACTCCCATAAATTTCCTTTCCGAGTGCTCAAACCTAAATGATTAAGAGTTCTTGCAATTTGGAAGGGGGAGTTTTGTTCTATTGCAAGATTAAAAATCAGCTTTACGATTTCAGATTCTGATTGAATTACAATAGGCACTTGTTTTTTTGTGGGAATCGCATAGCCGAAGGGAGGCGAACATTGATAAATACCCTTTTGGGCAGCATGAAGCATACCACGTTTTACATTTTTCGCAAGTTTCAGTGAGTATAATTCGTTCATCGCACCCAAGAGAGCATCACTTAGAATTGATGTCTCATCATCTAGTTGGGGTTCTGTGATGGAAACAAGCTCCACTTTATTTTCTTTAAGAATCGCTTTATAGATTAGTGATTCCTTCAAATTCCTTGCAAACCTACTTGAGTCATAAATTAGAACCGCACTAAAGTTACCAGAGTAGCTTTCCTCAATCATCGCTAAAAAAGCTGGGCGTTTTTGCGCGTTTCTTCCAGATATGCCTTCATCAACATATAGTTTTACTAGGTTCATCTGGTTTCTATTTGCATACGCAGTTAAAACTTGTATTTGATTTTCAACAGAGTTTTCTTGTTTGTCTGTAGACATTCGTGCGTAAAGGGCAACATTCATAACCTATCTCCAATAGTTTCATTCATTTAAACTATGCATAGAGATGTAAGATAAATGACTATGTATAGAAAGTAGATGAACTGTCATAGAATTAAATAAAAAGGGTTGAATGCATGGCGAGCCAAAAACCTATAAAAATAACTGTTTTATACCAAGATTCAAGCTCTGAAAGATATATAGAGAGAGAGACAAAAATATCAACTATTAAAACCGATAAAAACAGGGCAATCCTTATAGAGGCATATCTAAAAGCAGGATATAATTGTGTTTTTCAAGACAAGGGTGTATAATTAAGAAAAATCTTTTGAGGTGGGTATGATGAAAAAAGCAACCACAGTTTATGAGTTGTTTGATGTATTAAAGCCAGAGCCAATAAAGTTTGATACAATGGCAGAATTCTATTGTGATAAAACAAATGCTGTTAGGACTGGAGACGAATTTGGCTCGCCAACGGCAGATATACTAGATGCGATTGTAAGAGGGGATGCTCAAAAGGCTTTTCTTTTTATGGGACATAGAGGTTGTGGAAAATCAACTGAGCTAAACGAACTGTGTAAGCAACTAAAGGAAAAGGACTATGACGTTGTTATCATTGAATCACTACTAGAAATAGATATGCAGAATGCGGCATATTGGGATTTGCTCGTTTTGATTTCAAAGGAGCTTATTGAGATAGCTGCAAAACATGAATGTAAAATTGATACACAGCTTTTGGCAAGAATGGAAAATTTCTGGAGTGAAATAGTTAAAGAAGATTCAAAGTATGACACGCAAGATTTAGAAATAAATGCTGGTGTTGGAGCAAACACGCCATTTTTTTCCATTATAAATATATTTACAAACCTTACTGCCAACATAAAACATACGGATGAAAAACGAACAACTATTAG
>JAVBKL010000147.1:0-3748 GCA_031554055.1 Eubacteriales bacterium
TTATTAAAAATATTATTTTTTTATTTCTAATTATTTTATTTATTGAAAAGAGAGATCTGATTAAAAATATAAATTCAGCACAATATATGAAAACAAAATACGTTCTGCTGACAATAAAATTAAGTCTACGGTGCCAAAAGCAATTGAATGGACTGATTTAAAAACACAGGTTAGCACTTTAGTTTCACAGGCTTCTGACGGTGCAACAGTGGCGGTTCCTAGTGCAAGCAACGTGGATGTTGGAGCGGGGAAAAATATTGTAAATATCACAGCAATAGATGCTCTAAAAATTGACACAACCGCAGGAGATGTTGACGTCTTATTAAATGGACCAACCGATACAACAATTGAGAACCTAGTGATAAATGGTGGATCTGGTCGAGTTGTTCGTTTATTTACAGCAAAAAATTTAACAATAGGCTCAAATAACACAGGAAATGTTACCGATATAAGCCCAAATATTCAGCTTTATATTATTTCGAGCAATGGGGATGTTAATAAAGGTGTTACAATTGGGAAAAAAACATCCAAGTTTAAAGCTGTTATCGTAGCCCCTGATTCGAAAGTTAGATTTACAAACACTGTGAAACTTAGCTACTCAGGAAACATAATTGCAAATTCGTTTGAAGCCGGAACCTCAACAGCCAATGATAATTTTGAAATGCAATATGTAGCACCGTCAGACCGGTTTTATGCATTGGTACGAGACTAATCTTTTTTTAAGGAGTGGAATTTTAAATGGATAACAAAGGGTTTACACTCGTGGAAGTTCTGCTTGCACTAGCGTTGGTCGCCACAACAGCAACTTTTTTATTGCAGATAATGAGTTCGTCTTTTAAGACGACAAGCTTTTTAACAGAAAATAAAGAAAAAGAAGCAATAGATATCGGAGATTTAGAGATGCAACTTGAAGAGTCTTATGATAAGGATGCTATGGTAATCAGTTCGGGAGCGATACATTCCATAACACTGCCAGAACTTGGGACGATCAACATGAAAGGTTTGGTAACAGCAGATGAAGCAGGTAACACCTTTAAAATTTTTGTTAAAGTGCCGTAAAGGATTTACAGTTCTTGAACTTATAGTGGTTTTGGGTTTATTCAGCTTGACCCTTGTTGCACTCATACCCATTGTGCAAGTGATGTTTTCGACTTTTGAACAAGTCCAAGTTGAAAACCGTGCAAAGAATATTTCTGAAACATTGTTACAATACATTAAAACGGAGCTAGAAGGTGCAACATATGCAGAGGTTACGACGACGACGTCTGCGGCTCTTGGCTTTTGTATGTACACGGATGTCAAAGGAGACTTTGTCAGCCTAAAAAATTTGTCGCTAAAAAACAAAATATCAGCCTCTGCCATAAGTGAAAGTGGCGACTACAAGATTGATGTGTTGTTTACGAGGAAAAAAGATCAGATTCTGCAAGTTGTTGTTCAAGTATTGAAACAAGATGAACAAGTATGCTCGCTCGATACAAAAATCAACCTAACGGGGCTTTTTGATTTTGCTGCAATGGAGGATGGCGTTATAATTATGCCAGTTGAAGGATCAGAAGGCAAATTTTTGATATACAAAAAAGAAGGCTTTTAAAAAAGCCTTCCAAAATACCAATCAATTATTTGAGTTCCCCAAATCGATGAAATGAAAATTCCTATGACGATGAATGGGCCAAATGGCATTTCGGATTTTAGTTTTTTGTTTTTTATGAGTAAGAGATACGCTCCAAATATCCCTCCGGTTATTATTGCGATAAATGCAGTCAATAGTATTAACTTAAACCCTAAAAGCAAACCGACGGCTGCAAAAAGTTTTACATCACCGCCGCCAAAACCATTTGTTAGCAGTGCAATGATAAATATCGGAACGCTTACAATTAGTAATCCAGATAAATGTGAAACTACGTCTTGACGGCTTACAACAAGCGAGAATACGCCTAAACAAAGTATAAATATATTCAGTGAATCAGGTATAATTTTATGCTTTAAGTCTATCATAAAGATTGCGGTTAGTGTCGAAAATAATAGGCACATCACTGCGCTTGTTAGTGTAAAGCCAAAATAATAGAAGCTAATCAAGTACAAAACACCGTTTGTTAATTCAATAAACGGATATAAAATGCTGAGCTTCGTACCACAGTTTCTGCATCTGCCTCTTAAAATTAGAAAGCTTATGATGGGAATCAAATCAAAATTATTGATATTTTTGCCACAGGTGTTACAATGGGAAGGAGGAATGATTATTGACTTCCCCTCTGGTAGTCTAAAGATGCAGACATTTACAAAACTGCCAATGGTAATACCAAAAACAAAATAAATTGTATAGATCAAGTAACTCATGTTGAACCATCCATTCATATTTTTTACAAGAATATATGAATTATAACGTAAAGTCAATTCTTGATTAAATAAAAAAAGGGGGAATGTATTTGCAACTACAAAAAAATGTGCCAATCGGTAAATTACTTGTGGCTAACGGGCTTATTTCGCCCAATCAACTTGAACAGGCACTGGAAACGCAAGCACTTGCACCTGATAAGCGACTGGGAGATATTCTGCTCGGACTAGGATTCGTTTCGGAAAAGCAGCTTATGATGGCTTTAGAATCAAGGCTTCGAGTGAAATTTGTTGACTTAAGCGAATTGCAAATAAAAAAAGATGCAGTTGATTTATTAGCTCGTGATTTTGCAGAGAAGAATAATATGATTCCGATTGAAATTGTTGATGACGAGGTCACTATAGCTACTTCGGACCCGATGGATTATTTTAGTATTGAAGAGATTCAGACAAAAACGGGATATAGAGTGAAAACTGTTTTGGCTGCTGCCACACAAATTAAAGATGCGATTACCGTGCATTATGTGTTTAATAGCGGAGAAGTTGCTCATAATATAAATGCTCAATTTAAGCCGGAAGAAATTTCAACAATAGGCGAGGAACTAAAGCTTGAGATAGAAAATGCACCAATTGTTAAGTTTTTAAACACTTTGTTTTCTATGGCTCTAAAAGCCAATGCGACTGATATACATATTGAACCGATGCGTGAGAAAAGCAGGGTAAGAATGCGTATTGATGGCAAATTATATACCCAAATGGAAATTACACCAGCCGTACACCAAACATTGGTGACTAGAATTAAAATTGTTTCAGGTATGAACATAGCCGAACGGCGAGTACCACAAGATGGTCGATTGGAAGTTGAAATTGAAAACAGAAAACTTGACATGCGTGTTTCTTCCATACCATCGGCTTTCGGCGAAAAAATTGTAATTCGTCTGTTATTCGGAATCGGAAGTATTTTGGATGTTAAACAGCTTGGGCTAAATGAAATTGATTTTGGGCTTTTCAACAAAATTATGATGGCTTCGCATGGAATGATTTTAATGTGTGGGCCAACAGGAAGCGGAAAAACCACAACACTGTATTCCATTCTCCAAAAGATTTCGGATGATTCTATCAACACGATAACGGTTGAAGATCCGATTGAGTATAAAATAGAAGGTATAACGCAAGTGCAAGTGAATATCAAAGCGGGGCTTACGTTTGCATCTGGCTTGCGCTCGATACTAAGGCAAGACCCAGATATTATTATGGTTGGAGAAGTTCGTGACATTGAAACGGCAGAAATTGCTATACGTTCATCAGTAACGGGGCATCTCGTTTTATCCACGATTCATACTAATGATGCCGCTTCAACAATCTCTCGATTGCTTGATATGGGGATCGAACCGTACCTAGTCGCTTCTTCCTT
>JAVBKL010000111.1:0-14816 GCA_031554055.1 Eubacteriales bacterium
TCCAACGATGTATGTACATTCGGTTGGTTTTATACTTTATAGCTGCTTTTGTTGCCCCATGCTTCTTGGCGTAATTTATTAGTGATAGACGATAACTTACTACCTGTGATACAATAGTCATGCGAAAACCCGCCTTTCGTGTTGTGTTGTGGTGATTCAACTCTATCATATTTGGCGTGTTGTCGCTTTACTTTTTTCTTAGGTGTAACACAGGTATTGTAATCCTACACTATCTGATTTTATTTTTTCGCAAGTCGCTTGCCGAACCCAATGAGAGATGATACAAAGGATATGTTAACTGAATTAGGACTCGATTCGTATAACGAATGGGAAATCATGCAACGTTGGGGGTTGAAAAAAATAACAGATGGATACGAAGTGCTAACATCTTTAGACGGGGTCGTCACTGAATATACGCCTGTCGATATCATGGAAATGGTGATTTAACAAATACTGCTCATACAAAAATAGCAATGATAATTTTGTGGCAAAGCCACAAGTGGTTCGAAAATAAACTGCTTGGAGGTTTTACCATGGAACTAAGATATATGCATTCTCTATTGAAGATAAATTCTTTCAAGGTTATAATAAGCATAAGAAGACTACGCTTAATAAGGGAGGTATATGTATGTCTATGGTAGAGTTTGATGTACCGAAAGAAATACTGCTGGATTTAAATACTAACTTAATTTCTTTTTCAAATTATGTCAAAAGGTTTATTGCACTTGACTTGTATAAGAATAAAAATATTTCGTTAGGTTATTGTGCAGAATTAGCAGAAATGCCAAAAGAGGATTTCGTAAAGTTCTTAGGCGAAAACAAAATATCTATTTTTGGCTTTAGCGATGAATCAGAATTTCTTGAGGAAATTAACAATGCCTAATATTATTGTGAACTCAACGCCCATCATATCTCTTTGTATCATAGGCAAATTGCATTTATTGAAAGACTTGTACGGTTTCGTTATTATTCCAGAAGCGGTATTTAATGAAATTAGTGCAAAGGCCGATTCTGTTGCCAGAAAAGAGTTACATAAATCACTTGACTGGATTCAAATAAAAAAGATAGAAAATGAAATGGCTAAGATGCTATACAGATCTCAACTGCATGACGGCGAAGTCGAAGTTATGATTTTGGGTAAGGAAATTAATGCTGAGCTTTTAATCATAGATGATAAAAACGCCAAAAAACACGCAAAATACTTAGGCTTTAATATAACAGGTACCCTTGGAGTGCTGATTAGGGCAAAGAGAGCAGGGCTTATCGAAAATATTAAGCCGTTGATTACCGAGCTAGTTGCCAGAAATATTTATATTGATACTAAGATTATTGAGTACTGCTTAAAAGAAGCAGGGGAATAAATAATATGAAATATCCAATAATGAACAGGCTATTTTGGGGAAGTGCAAATTAAAATTTTGTACTTCCTTGATTTTTGGGCATTTGCGTGATTAGGTTAATCAACCCCTTACATGGGTACCGTGTCCGTTGTCGTCATACGCAACCACTTTTCCATTTACAAAATCTTTGAACGCAACAACCCGATTTCTGGGCTTTGACAAGTCATCGACAGGTGCCACACCTGTATCAAGGATTGCAATGCCAATGCCATTGCCCGTTAGCCCTTGCAGCGTTTCGCCAGAAACGGCTTCGAGGGCATTTTTCATTTGTGCGGTGATATGTGCGTTTTGGTACACGGCTCGCACGCCCTCAAGGTTTAGGACGTCAGTGGCAACGTCCTCGGGGAGTTCGATTACAAAAGAATTGATGAGGGGTAAGTGGTACTTGAGTTTTCCGAAACGGCACATGAGTTCTTTTGCCAGTTCGTTCTTGTCTGCATCATATTCAACGATTAATTGCACCATTTAAATTATTCCTCTCTTATTAGGAAGATAATTTATTGTATGTGGAAAAATGTTTTGGAGTGCCAAGCGGAGTTTGCACGAATATTTCTCGTGGAAAGCTTGTGCGAATGCCTTGACAGATGGCTCTTTTTAAGTGTAACATCTTATATTAATAAGGATGAGAAGCTGAAATTAATGTTTGTGAAGGAAGGGTATGCAAATGGCTAAAAAAGACAAGCCAGTTAAATCAGATGTGGCGGCTGTTATTGACATCGGCTCAAACGAGCTAAAGTTGAAAATTGCACAGAAGCAAAAAGGCAAGCTTAAATATCTGGAGTCATTAACATATGACTTAAGCCTAGGGCGTGACACCTTTGATACAGGGAAAATCAGTTTTGAGAAAACGGATAAAGTGTGCGGCATCATCAATAATTTTAAGATTGTGGCGGCATCGTATGGAATCACAGAAGTTAAGGATATTAAAGTGGTGGCGACGACGGCGGTGCGTGAGGCGACAAACCGTGAGTATGTGCTTGACCAAATAAAAATTAAAACGGAGGCTTCCGTCAAGGTGATAGACGATATGGAGGAGAAGTTGTTCATTTATCGTTTGATGTTGCATTTGTTGGAAGAGGAATATAAGAAGTCGGCACTCATGGTTTATAATGGTTCGGGGAACGTAGGAATTTCGCTCATTGAGGACGGAAAAATTTCGTATGCACAGAATGTAAAGACAGGGTCGCTTCGGATTTCGGAAATATTTTGCGAAGTGCAAGAGTATTCGAACGAGTTTTACACGGTGGTTGACGAATACCTAAAAGGCTTTACGGACATATTAGAAAGTGAAATTCCAAGTGATGTGAAACACTTTATTGCATCGGGAAAAGAGATGGCAGTCATTGCCGAGTTATGCCATTGCAACCAAGAAAAGTTGATTACGAGGATCCCGATTGAAAGTTTTCACAAGCTTTTAAATGACATCCAGACAAAAACGATTGATCGAATTTCTGTGGACTACAACCTTTCGCTTGACAAGGCGGAGCTGATTTTGCCGGCTCTGATTATTTACAACAATTTGATTGCGATCACGAATGCAGTTGAGATAATATCCGTGAATGTTTTTTTAAGCGACTCACTGCTGTTTCAAACGCTGTTTCCGCAAGATTCTGACTGGCATATAAAAGAGTTTTCAAAACATACTGTTGCTTCTGCCAATGCGATTGCCGAAAAATATTGTGCAAGTGAAGAGCATTGTAGATTGGTTGAGAAATTTGCGATTAAGATATTTGATAAGATGAAAAAGATTCATGGGCTTGGCTCAAGGGAAAAGATGCTTCTGCAAGTGGCGGCGATTTTGCATGATGTGGGAAAGTATGTGAATGTGAGAAACCATAACGGACATTCGTGGCATATCGTTACTGGAACGGATATTGTGGGTTTGAGTGGGCTGGAAAACAGGATTGTAGCAAGTCTTTGCTATTATCACAGCGAAGCCAACCCGAGTATGCAAGACGAAATTTATAGAACGTTTCGCCCGAGTGAGCGGGTGCTTTTGTCAAAGCTTGCAGCGATTTTGAAAATATCTGACGCACTAGACAGACGGCATAAGCTGCCTGATATTGAAGTAAAGATTGAGAACAACGAACTGGTTATTTTGGCAGATACGTTCAAGAATATTGATTTGGAAATTTGGGCGTTTAAAGACAAGACTCGTTTTTTTAGCGAGGTATTCGGTATCAAAGCAATTTTTAAGAAAAAGAGGACGTGATCAAATGGATTTTCAAAATCCTGCATTTTATATCAATCGTGAGCTTAGTTGGCTGTCGTTTAATGAGCGTGTCATTGAAGAGGCACAGGACAAGACGAACCCGATTCTTGAGAGGTTAAAATTTTTGGCGATTTCTGCCTCCAATTTGGACGAGTTTTATATGGTTCGAGTTTCTGGGCTTATGGATCAAGTGATTGCGGAATTTTCAGGGCGTGACCACGCGGGGCTTACAGCGGAAGCCCAATTAAAACTGATTGGTGAAAAAACACGCAGTACATTTTCGAAGCAATACAATTGTTTGAACCGTTCGATTGTTCCTGTTCTCGAAAAAGCGGGGATTGCGTTTAAGGAGCTTAGAGAATTAAACGCTTTGGAGCTTGAACATCTCAAGCGTTACTTTAAGAATACGATTTACCCGATTTTAACACCGATGGCGATTGATAAAAGCCGTCCGTTTCCGCTATTAAACACAAAGACACTCAACATAATTACAGAGCTTGACCGTGACGGCAAAAGTGCGTATGCGGTGGTTCAAGTGCCGACGGTTATCCCTAGAATTATTGAGTTACCAAAGTTTGCGGATTATTCGAGCGATCATGAACGAACCTTTGTTTTTTTGGAAGATGTAATAAAAGAATACATAGACCAATTGTTCTGTGGGTATACCGTAATCGGTTCGGCTATTTTTCGAATCATTCGTGATTCTGATTTAAGTATTAAGGAAGAGGACAACCAAGATTTGCTTTATGAAATCGAGAAATCGGTGAAAAGGCGAAAGTGGGGCGAGCCTGTTCGGCTTGACATTGAACGTGGCATGCAACAACACGCAAGGGATTTTTTGCAAGAGTCGTTTAAGCTTGATGATTCTGATATTTTTGAGATTCATGGAATTTTGGATTTGAGTGTGTGGTTTGGTTTTTATGGAATGAAGGGTTTTGACCATTTAAAGAATGTCACCTTGCCACCGATTGCTAATATTGACTTTATAGATAAAAATATATTTGACGTGATTCGTGAACGAGACGTGCTGGTGCATCACCCCTACGAAAGTTTTGAGTGTGTGCTAGAATTTGTAAGGGCGGCGGCGGCGGATTCGGACGTGCTTGCCATTAAGCAAACATTGTACAGGGTATCGGGGGACTCGCCGATTGTTTCGGCACTCATGCAAGCGGCTGAAAACGGAAAGCAAGTGACCGTTTTGGTGGAGCTAAAAGCAAGGTTTGATGAAGAAAATAATATCCACTGGGCAAAACGTTTGGAATCATCGGGTTGCCATGTGGTGTATGGGCTTGTGGGGCTAAAGACGCATTGCAAGTGTTGTTTGGTTGTTCGAAAAGAGGACGACGGCATCAGACGGTATGTGCACATGGGTACAGGAAATTATAACGACAGCACCGCAAGAATTTATACGGATCTCGGATATTTTACGTGCAAGGAAACGTTTGGACAAGATATTTCCTCGCTGTTTAATTTGCTTACAGGTTTTTCAACAAACATTGGCTTTAATAAAATTTTTGTTGCACCGACAAATCTTAGAGATACGTTTTTGAAACATATTTTACAGGAAACAAAGAACGCCCAAGCTGGAAAAGACGCACTGATCATTGCAAAAATGAATTCGCTTGTGGATACCGCCATCATCGAAAGTTTATACAGGGCATCCAACGCCGGTGTGAAGATTCGGCTGATTGTTCGTGGCATTTGTTGCTTGCGTCCGGGGATTGCTGGAGTGAGCGAAAATATTTCGGTTGTGAGTATCATTGATCGGTTTCTTGAACACAGCAGAATTTTTTATTTCGAGAACGGTGGAAACGCTCGTGTGTTTTTATCGAGTGCCGACTGGATGCCTAGAAATCTTGACAGGCGTGTGGAAGTGCTTTTTCCGATTGACGACTTGGGTTTGAAGTTACAGGTAGTCGAAATTTTGAATATTAGCTTGCAAGACACAGTAAAACTTCGGGTGCTTCAACCAGATGCGAGCTATGAAAAAATTGACCGAAGAGGGAAAGAGCATTTGCAATCCCAACTTATATTTTACAAAAACGCAAAGGAAAAACTCTTAGCACTCGAAGAGAGCCTTGAAACATCGGTATTTAAGCCAAATTTGTAGAAAATATTTGATATTTCAACAGAACTATGATAGATTTATATATTGAGAAAATATTGAAGCAAAGAGGGTTTATTTCTATATGAGAAGAGCATTAAAAGTAAAAACGTTTATTTTATTGCTTGTGACGCTCACGTTGTGTGTGTCGCAAGCTTTTGTGGGGTTTGCAGAAATTGAGCGAAAGGACGGCATCGACGCTCTTTTGTTAATTGATTTAAGTGGCTCCATGAATTCTTCCGACAGTTCGAGAAATGCAATTGAAGCCACAAAAATGTTCATTGATATGTTGGAGACTCAAAATTCACGTGTGGGAATCATTGGGTTTAACGACAGTTTAACAGGTGTTGTGGACATTACAGACATTAACACGCCAGAGGACAAAGAAAAGTTGAAAGACGTGGTAGACGGATTTAAGTATGATGGCTACACGGACATTGGTATGCCGCTCAAAGAAGCGGTTAGCATCATGAGTCGCAATATGCGTGCATCAAACAGCCCGATGATTCTCCTTTTAACAGACGGAAATGTTGACGTGAACACAGACACAGGACGCACACAGGAAGCGTCTTATGAAGACATAGTGACAGCCATTACAGAATCCGATAAAAAGCTACCGATTTATACCATTGGGTTAAACTTTGACGGTTCAGTTGATCGCCAATTGCTTAAAACAATTTCTGAAAGCACAGGCGGACGCAATTTTATTATTAGCTTGGCAGAGGGATTGCCACAGATTTTTAACGAGATCTTTGCAGACCACGTAAAGTCGTCTTTGTTCGAAGTTGCGACATTTACGGCTGATGGAGACAGTTATACAGACGTAAACATTGACATTAGCGATGACTTTGTGGCAGTTGCCAATATCATTATGCTTGCCGAAAACGAAATACAGGACACCAAACTCATCAACCCAAACGGCGAAGAAGTTGCGTTTGACCAAGATACCATTTCATTTTCTGCTTCAAACAAGTATTCCATTGTAAAAGTTCTGTTTCCGCAAAAAGGTTTTTGGACGTTAAAAGCCAAGGGCGTAAAAGGTGACCAAGTGAAAGTCAATTTAATTTATCAATACAATGTTAGTATGGATATGGAAGTTTTGCAAGAAGAGGCAATCGGTACCTTGTTTGCAGCAAACAAGCCGATTTCTGTGAAAGGTCATATTGTGGTAAACGGCGAGCGTTCGACTGAGGACGGATTGTTTCGAAACACGTCGTCCAATCTCATTGTAAACGACAATGCGGGCAACTTGATTGCCAAGATCCCCATGACAGCGACCAAAGATGGTTTGACTGCGGAGTATACCCCGAGTGGTATTGACCCGATTAATATATTTGTTGAACTCAATGCAGAGAATTTTACAAAGGAAAGCGTCAAACAAAAAATTGAGTTTGAAAACTTGCCGACTACACCAGAACCAACAGAGCAAGCACCAGTGGTTACGCCAAAGCCAACACCTGTGCCAAAAGAGCCAATGCCACTTTCAAAAATGTTTACCCTGTATGTCATTGGTGCGGTTATTATTTTAGGAATTTTGGGTACGGCTTTTGTGATTTACACCAAACGCAGTGCGAAGCCACGTTTCTTTGAGGGCTATCTGGAAGTCCGTGCCATGAACGAAGCGGGCATGTATACTTCTCTTGAGACAGCACCTCTTCACACGTATGTTGGCACCATTGACTTAAAAGTGTTTTTAACCGATAACCTTCCGTCAAAAATAAAAGCGGAAATCGGCAAGTTGCCGTTTAATATCAAAGGCGTTTCGCTTACACCAACGACACATGGTGCACAAAGTGCCATTGCATTTGAAAATAAATCGGGCAGTTTGTTGCAAAACGAAGATGAAGTGAAACTTGAGGATAAGAAATTAATTTGGCGAATAGACGAAAAAATGATCATAAAATCGAGCGACGAAGATAGCATTGCCAGACTTGAATTAACCTATAGGGTAGACGAAATTTAACGTTAGAAAGGAAATAACTATGCGATTAAGTTCAGAGATAAAGGAAAATTTAAGATGGCTTGACTATGAATACGGCGGCGGAATCAAAACAGAAGGCACGCAAGTAGACGTGATTGACAAACCAATTTTGATCGTGGGACTTGGCGGAACAGGCGTTGAGTCTTTGATCAGGGTGAAAAAATCCATCAACCAATATTTTAAACCGGGAACAACACCAAGCGGACGCATCATGGACAAGCCCGCAAATGTTGAGTATCTTGCCATTGACTCCGACGAGATTATAGCAAACCTAAAATACAAAGGCGTATCGTTTAGCAAAGAAAACGACGAGTTTGTGCAACTTGAAAGTGCAAATCTCATGTCGATTTATCGCAACCGAGATTCGGTGTTTAAAGATTTAACAAAGGATTGGGTATCCAACAATTTGCGTCTGCAACAAATTAAGCATGGAGCGGGCGGCATTCGCCAAGCTGGCAGATTTTTATTGTTCATCAATATTAACAACGTAATCAATGCCATCACGGAAAAAATTAACCGCTTGACACTCAACAGAAATTCCAAGGATTTGCTTTACGTTTTTATTCTGACAGGCACCTCTGGTGGTACAGGAAGTGGAACGTTCATTGATGTTCCTTATTTAATTCGTAGAATTGCAGAACAAAAGGGATTTGAAACGGAAAACATCGGCATGATATTTTTACCAGACGTAACGCTTTCGGATAATTCCATTGATGGTGCGGCGGCACTGAACATCAAAGCAAACGGATTTGCCGGATTAAAAGAACTGGATTATCTCATGAACCTTGAACGCAACGGCGAGTTTTTTGAGCAGAACTATTCAGATATTTCTGTGCGGACAAACGAACCGCCATACGATTTATGCCACTTGATAAGTTCAAAGGACGAAAGTGGAAAAGTCATTGCGAGTGCAAAAAACTATTGCATGAACGTGGCGGCAGAAACCATCATCAACTTTATCGCAAGCGAAGAAGTTCTTGATGGACAAAACTATACCATCAACTCATACTTATCCAATATAGAAAACAACCGTTACACATTTTTAATGACACATAGCCAAAAACAGCCAACCAACTATTTATACAACATAGTTGGTGCTTCTTGTGCCGTTTTGCCGGTGGATTACTTAACAAACCATTTGACCTATAAGATTTTTAAAGAACTTGAGCCCATGGTTGAACGCGTGCCGACTTCGGATGAAATTGAAAAGACGATGCAAGCACTCAAGCTTGACCTTGTTTCCATTGAAACCGAACTTAAACATGGTCGACCAAAAGCAAGGGATTTAAACCGTTATGACTATGGAATTTTAACGGAGCGTCCCGATATTATTGACGAGGCTTTAAAGACTGATTTAACAAATTATCGTGAGCATCTCGAGCTCAAATACAAAGCAATTGTGGATAACATCAAAGCCACGCTTGAGGATAAGAACAATATTTTGTTGCAGCATTTTGTGGATTTCGAACTGGGGCCTTTTTATTCGAAGAAGGAAACTTCTTTGACGCAAGAAAATTCGATTTTTAAATATATTGAGAATTTGCGTAAACGAATTATTCCGAACAAGCGTGACCCAAAGGACTTGATTCAAAATCTCGAAATCAAGAAAAATTCGGCAACGGAAAAACTCAATTACAGGCATTTCTTCTTTTTAAGACAAGGGATTACGGACAATGTAATCAACTCAAGCGAAGATTATCACAAGGCAATTATTAAGAACGAGACGCTTGATATGGTGGATAAAATTTATGATGCGGTGTATCAAATGCTGGCAGATTATTCTTATCAAGTCATTGATACGCATTGTGAACTTGTGGTTGCACTAAAAGAGCTTTTTGACAAATTTAAAGAACCAGAACATAAGTCGCAAGAAGAAACGCTTGGCGATAACTTTACTTGGGATATGATTAGTGCAGAGGAATTTTGCAAGAATATAAGCGAATCAAAAGAACTTATGATGTCCTTTGACAGCAAGGCGATTTTGAAGCAATTTTTAATTGAAATCACAAATAATGCTGAAAACTGGGCACTGAACCCACAAGCCAATATCACCTCGAACTTGAGTGATTTTATCGGCAATGAACTTTCCACAATCATCGGCAAGTCAATGGACAGCTTTTTTGGTATGATGGCGGGCGAACAACGCCAATCCACGGAGCAATACATCGTTGAGAAAATTGACGAGCTAAAAAGCACCGCAAAAGTTATGTTTCCATCAAGTCATATTCCAGCGGGGCTTAACATCGAGTTTCCACCGTATTCGTATGTGTCTGTACCGTCAAACGCACCAAGTATCCGTGCGAATGTGAAGCGGTTGTCGGCATCGGGAAAAATCTCGAATGTCAAGTACAGCAAAATGACCAACAGAATTTATATGCTCAACTTGAAAATTGCGGTTGCGTTATATTGCTACAAAGAACTGAACGAGTACGAAACAATTTATGAAGCGTCTTTGAGCAAAATGGCAGGTATTCACCTTTTTGAAGGCAACGACAAAAACTGGAGAAACCTACCTTCGCCAAACTATGATAAGTTGTGGGCGGCTGGATATGAGAACGCTCGTGAACGTGAGAAAAACCGCAGACTCCGCCGCATTTTTGATAAGGCGATGGAATACGGTTATATTCGGTTTGATGAAAAAGCAGAGAAATATATTTGCAGTTATAGAGACTCATTTGACATTTATGCAAAGTTTAAGTTTGAAGCACAAGAGGTAAACAGCAAAACCATTTCTGCAAAGAGGGCAAAGGCGTTAAGCCTAGAACTTCGAAAATTCTTGGCAGACGAGAGCAAGTTGACCATTCAGAAGCCGTTGTTTGATATGGTGTATAAAGCCGACCAAATTACGCCGGATGTTGAATACGCAAGAGGTGTGTTCATTTATATGCCAGAGCTTAGTGGTCAAATTAGCCAAGAAGTGAGCACCCATATGCGAATCCTCGATTTTGTTGAGAAGCTGAACGAAATTGAACTTGCCGAACGCAAGTACAGCGATTTTGCACAGATTATGTACATGGACAAGATTTTTAAAGCTCGAAAGAATTTTAAATACGTCATCAATGATGTTGAATATGTTTTGTATACGCAGGACAATCTTCAAGAAGATTATATCGAGTACCAACTGTTCCAAGCGTTCTTGGGGATTCCACCGAAAGATGCGGCGGCTTTACAACGCAGAGCGGTGGAGGAAGAGAACAATTGTGATGACGAACAATATCACAAGATCTTAGGCGTTTTGGAAGTGTATGAAAAAGACTATAAGAACAAGCTCAAAGATTTGAGACTTGTGTATAAAGAAGAGCGTGACGGTGCGAAAAAACTTGGATTCTATCAGACGATGGTGGACGTTTTTGAGCGAGCAAGAGAGTTAATAGGTTAAGAAAATAGGAAGTGGTAAAATGCCTGTGCTTCGTCAGAACAACCCAGTATTGTATATATTTGTGGATATGCCAGACGATCATGCGATAAGACGAATTAAAGCTGTGCATGAGAGCCGTGTTGACGCCCGTGGCATCGGCTATATGACCATCAACGAGGGCTGCAAAAAAGAGCAGATTTCTGGTGATCTACAAGCGGCGACGACACAGTTTTTGACAAAAAAATATATCACTTCGGGAGAAATTAAAGTTGTTTATGTGGTGAACGCTGACGCTAGGTTTGCGAAAACCATACACTCGCTTAAACAGTATGTGGAATATTATTTGCACTTCCTATACCCGGGCGGTGTGGTCTCGGATATTTTTTTGATACTGGACGACACCATCAACCTCGCAAGAAACTTAAACAACTACCGTGGCGAAGTTATTCAAATCTTGAGCCAAATGCGTTCGGATAACTGCATGGTTTATATTCTTTCAAACGTAAATAACCATAGGCTGTTTAAAGATGAAAACGACGATAATGTGTATACGTCGATTGCTCTTTTGTGCTTGCTCAAAGATTTTGTTTCGGAGCAACCAGACAAGCAGTTTTCGGAGGATCAAGTTTATAAATGGTACAACGAACGGTTTTTTAAAGACGATAGCTACAAAAACGGCGGAGATTTTATGACTGTTGGACATCAAATTATTAAGAAGCCGATTCAGATGATAAAGAAACTGCTTTTGGTGGAGCTTCTGATCTTCAAACAATTTTCCATGACAAGAGATTGTGACTTTGAGTGGAAAGTCAAGAAACTTCCAGAAACAAACTGGAACAACTTAAAAGACAATATTTTTGGGCTTGCCATGGACACCGCTTTTGATGAAAGCCTATTGCCTAATTTTACGAATAAGCAGGCTCTAGAGCGAATTTTTGGAAAAAGGCTTGAGCAGTTCTTTGAAGTGAACTTTAAAGAAGAGCACCAAAACGACGGAGCTGAAATTATAAAAAACTATCTTCATGAGGCGGCAAAAGATCCTAGCTTAGGGTTTTATTATGTATATGAAATCACTTCGCCAAACGGATACTTGAGGGAGCACCTCGCTGAAATTTTGCTCGAACAGGAGAATGCACTCGAGGGCGTAAACGCCAGAGAAATCTCGTGGCTTAACGAGTTTGTGACTTTACCAAAAAAGAAGCTCACGGACTTTGCCAAAATTCCCGAGCATATCTATGAAATGGCGGCAAATTATTTGGAGCCGAGGTTCAGACGGCTTGAACCGACACTTGAGATGAATAAACTGCGTGACGCACTTGCGTTCGTCGTTTCGTTTCATGAAGAGCTGAACCACACAAGAGTGGAACTTATGAGCTTTGTTGAATCGACCACGGATCATGTGATGAAAGACAGCAGCGATTTGTTTTTGAGTAACGACAATGTGAATGAGTATTACACAGGGATGCTGCATGATTTCTTGGCAGATGATGAACGCTTTGACGCGATTTATCAAAGACTGTGGCGGTGCACGGATAAAACAGAAATCAAGCTTTATATTGCTGAAATTGAAAATTTTATTTCACAGGTTGTATTAAACTTAAACATGTTTCAAAAAAGCGTTGTTTCTGATTTGAACGAAATTTTCAGTTTGGGTCAACCGAGCCGAACCGAAAAATCTGTATTTGATGATATTTGGGATTGGATTATAAAAAATCAGGTTTTTAATGTGCTCTTAAAAAGCGGCGGTAAAAATCTGCATAGCGAAATCAATGTATTTTTGGACGTACACAATCAAATGCCAGTCAGGACAAAAAAAGGGCCAATCAGCCGTGATAAAATAAATTTATTTTACAATGAAAATAATGAGAGTATAGAAATTTTATATCATTTGGGAGCATTTGCAAAAGAGGATTTATACTACAACGCAATTTATGATGCCAAAAGATAGCGGAGTTGTTTTTTTTGAGAAAAGGCAGATACGTTACAAAAAACGAATTTGATGAAATAGACGAGATTACAGGACTCACTTGGGACATTGACCTTAAAAACAATGTCAGTATCAAGTGGGATTGGCCACGAAACGGTGCCATTAAACTCGGTTTGGTTTTTTTTGCTGAGAAGCCTGATGATTCTCTGGAAGATATTTTGAAAACCCAACCGGAGCCCTATGTGGTGACCAAGGACATGGGCAAGTTTTACTTAAAACCACTGGATGCAGAAAAGCGATACTTTAAAGTGTATCCTGGATATTTTGGCGGCGGCTCGGATATTATTGTTCTGAACCAAATCAGGGAAAACTCAACCGATCTCATTTCTAAAATGATTACCGTGAGCTATAAAATCGAATACAAGCAAGTCCCGCTTAGCGATTTTCAAAAAGTAACCATGACAATCAAAAGCACCGAGCGGTTGCAAAGCGATACGGCAATTGCGTATGCCAAGTTTAAAAATTTGACGCATATCTGCTCGTATCCACTTAGTGCAGAAAGAAATTTCTCGTATGCGTTTTATATAAAAAAGAATGAGAGCATCAGGTTATATGCATCAGATGAGTTCAGTAAAAATATTTGCATGAAAGAAATGCAGTGATGAAAATTATTTATTCGTTGTTTATAGAAAGAGCTGATTATATTGGAAGGAAAAAAAGTTACGCATATTATATGTCCTTATTGCTGCCATAAGTTTGAGCCAAACATGGCAGATTTTCGGCTTATGGAATCCATTGAAGTAAAAGAAGAAAAGAAAGAACCAAAAACCAAGAAGCCGAAAGACATGACAGAAGAAGCAGAGTCTCCTGTGCCAAAAAAACGAGGACGTAAAAAAGCCACGGAGATTGGCAAGAAAATCGACAAGCACCTCTACACGTATTACACAAGTGTTTTGGGGCGAGACGAAAAAGAATCTGCACAAAAAGCGATGCAGTTTGAGTCGGTATCGCTTAAGGACAACCCCGATGTATGCGGTTTGCCCGAAGATTTGGAGAAATACGGTTTTTATCAAAAAATAACCTACACCAATCCACAAGGAACATACATTTCGGAACAGCGAATTTGTCCGCATTGCCATAACTCATTGCCTGTGGGGTATGGACTTAGGGAGACAATCTTGATTTCGATTATTGGCGATGCTCGTGCGGGGAAATCAGTTTATTTGACGATGCTCATCAACGAACTTGAAAACAACAAGGATTTTCCGTCAAAACTAAGTTACATAGGCGACCAAAGCACAAGAGATATTATTTTTAACAATTATCAAAAGCCACTTCTGCAAGACAGGGTTTTAATTGATTCAACCAAAAGAAAACGTATTCCACCTTTTTCCTATAATTTCTGGTACCAGTATAGGGGAGAGGATGGTGCACTCAAAGAAAATAACATTGACATCATTTTTTATGACATCGCTGGTGAGGATATGCGAGAGGACTACACCATTCGTCAAAATGGTTTTAACATAAAGGATTCATCGGGATTGATTTTTTTGCTCGACCCAACCAATTTTCGCTCGCTCAAAGATGTGTTCATGCTCAAGGATCGCACAATCATTGATGCGATTCCGCAAGAAAATTCAATCCAGCGAGTGTTTTCGGCGATGTTCAACTATTTTATAGGAATGGATAAGGACAAAAGCCCGATTCCGCTTGCCCTTGTCATGTCAAAGGTGGACTTGTTCAGGTTTATAGAGCTTCCGTTTTTCGATAACAGGCCAGAGAGCAGAATGTATACGCAGTCCGATGAAGAAAGCTTTAAGGGTTTTGTAAACAT
>JAVBKL010000192.1:0-4821 GCA_031554055.1 Eubacteriales bacterium
AGCAACGCAAGCAACACTGACTTTAAAAGCATGGTAACAAATACTGAAATAAATGAAAACAACAACACCAATGGGGTATTTTCTTGTATCACCGCAGTTGTTTGGCTTAAATTCAAAAAGTCCATTCCATACTTTTCTGCAATAGCAACTGATTGTGCATCTGTCAATATTGGCGTAATCTGAACTGCCGTCACCGCAGAAATTATTGAAAAAAATAATAAAAAGACGGTTGCCGCACCAATTCTCGGGTACTCTTTCAAATTTTCTGCAAGCTTAATCGGTGAAATAAAAATCGAAATAAACCTTTCAAAAAATCCCATAGGCTTGACTGCTGTTTCCTCATTGACAATAAAAATCTCGTTTTCGTTTGACATAATAACCCTCCTCATTTTTTATGCGTTTAACCCAAAGTGCTTGTAGCAAAGATTCGTAGCCATTCTCCCTCTTGGTGTACGCTGTATATACCCGAGCTGTAAAAGATACGGCTCGTATACATCCTCAATTGTTTCTGGCTCTTCGCCAATTGATGCCGCCAATGTGTCAAGCCCTACAGGACCTCCGCCAAATTTCTCAATCATCGAAATCAACATTTTTCTGTCCGTTAAGTCAAGACCCATTTTATCGACTTCCAGTGAATCGAGCGAGCTCATGGCAATCTCATAAGTAATATCCCCATCATGCCTTGCTTGAGCAAAATCCCTCACTCGCTTGAGCAAACGGTTGGCAAGTCTTGGCGTTCCCCTTGCACGTCTGCCAATTTCCATGGCACCCTCATCACTGATTGCCACATTTAAAACTTTTGCCGAGCGAGTAATTATTTTTTTGAGTTCCTCATTGGTATATGGCTCAAGCCTGTGAATCACACCAAACCGATCTCTAAGCGGTGCGGTGAGTAACCCAATTCTGGTCGTTGCTCCAACCAGCGTAAACTTTGGCAAATCCAAACGAATGCTCTTAGCCCCTGGGCCTTTTCCAATGACAATATCAAGAACGAAATCTTCCATCGCTGGGTACATGACCTCTTCGATCACCCTGTTGAGCCGATGGATCTCATCGATGAATAAGATGTCGCCCTCGTTCAGCTCATTTAAAATCGCTGCCATGTCACCTGGACGTTCAATGGCTGGCCCTGATGTAATTCTGATTTTCGTACCCATCTCTTGTGCGATGATGTTCGAAAGTGTTGTCTTGCCAAGCCCCGGAGGGCCATACAGCAACACATGGTCGAGTGGCTCTTTTCTCATTTTTGCCGCATCAATGTAGACTTGCATATTTGTTTTGACTCGCTCTTGACCAATGTATCCATCAAAGGAACTCGGCCTTAGCTGTGGTTCTATATCAATGTCTTCCTCGCTGTTAAAGGAAGTGGTGATAATTCTCTTTTCCATTCCTATGCCCTCGCTAATTTTTTAAGACCAAGCTTAATGATTTGCTCGGTGCTCATTTCTGGCAATGCGACTTCCATTACCGCTTTTACGGATTCGCTTCGGTTGTATCCCAGTGCAATCAGTGCGTCGATTGCATCTTGCTTTTCACTGGAAGCAGTCTTAATTGACTGCTGTAGTCCCACATTTTGCTCGATGGTTGTGTCATGCGTTTTGATTTTATCTCGCAGTTCAAGGGCGAGCATCTGTGCTTTTTTCTTTGAGATTCCATGTGCCTTTGAAAGCGACACCGTGTCATCCGTTATGATCGCAAGCATGATTGCCGACGGTGTCATGATGGACAAAATGGAAAGAGCCGTCTTGGGGCCAATACCCGATGCCGTCCGAAGCAAATTGAACATATTCAGTTCTTCAAAACTCGCAAAGCCATAAAGTGAAATGGCATCTTGCGAAACCTGCATATATGTATACACTGTAGCTTCATCACCGATACCCGATAAATTAGAAATTGTTGCGGTGCTTGCATGAACCAAGTATCCGATTCCGTTGTTATCAATAATTATTGACTGTTCAAACACATTGCATAACTTACCACGAATAAAAGAAATCAACTTTTTTCCTCCTTGAAAAAACATTTCCTCTATCATATATCAAAAACCAAAACTTGTAAATTGCTATAAAATTACATACGAGGGTTGTATGACAAAGTTCGTTATTTTCAAAACAAAAAAGACAATCCGCTATGAAAAGCTATTGCCTTTGATTGATTTTAAAATAATGTAATTTGTTCAAACTCACTGCACTCCTTTTTAGTTTTTTTGGTTTTCGCTTCTTCCTTCTTTAAAGATATTTTATTATGTATAAAAAAATCTGAAACTTCCATTTCCGAATTTAACCAAGCATGTACTTGGTCTTCGCTAAGCGTCACAGGCATCCGGTCATGAATCTCCGAAACAATTTCGTTTGCTTCGCAAGTTAAAATGACAAAAGCTTCGAACTCTTTTCCTTTTTCCGAAAATATATCGTATAAGCCAGCAAAGTTTAATGTTTCATCATTTTCGTTTGAGATGAAATATTTTTTTGGCGGTTTGGTAGACTTATCATATTCAAAAAATCCACTCGCCTGAATAATGCAACGTCTAAATTTTAATGCGGCTGAAAAAATTCTTTTTTCGTGTGCCGTTTCACATCTCGCATTTATGACAACACCTGTAATGTCGTACCGTGGGAACCCCCAACGCATTTGTTTTGTACCGTTTGCAGTCACGACAGTTACAAAATCAGTTGGCAGGGTTTCTTTGGATTGATTTGTTGAATTTTCTGAAAATAAAAAGCGGCTACACATAAGCTCAACTCTATTCTAAAAATAATTTGTTTTGGATTCTCTTCGTTTAATTATATCGGCTTCGAGAATTTTTTGCAAGAAATAAACCTCCCCAAAGGCTAAGCCAATGAAGAGGTTCATATAAGATTTATAAATTATTTCATAGAATTGCCTGCCATTTGGCGTTCTTGAGCTTCAATCATTTTCTTAACCATGTATCCGCCAACATATCCGTTTTGAGCAGAAGTAAGATCTCCGTTGTAACCTTGTTTAAGAGGTACACCTATTTCGTTTGCTACTTCATATTTAAATTGGTCAAGTGCCGCACGAGCCTCAGGAACTGCTTTTTTGCTTGTAGTTGTATTGTTTGTCATTTTAATTTCCTCCTATATTATGAATTTATATTTTTTGGTTGGTGTTACAATAATATTATATCCTTCGTTTTTCTTTTTATTATGCCAAATTTTGCAAATGCTAGTTTTCTTTTTTCAAATGGCGTGTTAAACTTTATATAGTTAATGAATTTGCATTGACTGTGGTCAAGATAATATCGGAGGTCTGAACATGAAAAAGATTTGGTCTAACGAAGAAATTGCTCAATATCGTATGGAGCACAAGCAGTACATTTTTTATTATAATAAAGAGGACGATAAAATTATTGTGCCAAAGCTTTATGGACTAGGTTTGACTATTAACTTTGCACATATAGGGAGTTTGCTATTTTTGTTTGTGCCGATATTTTTGTTAGGCATATTATCATTAATTAACAAATAACCTCTCTAAAAACGTAGCGGCGTAGAATAATCGTGTTCTGTCTAGTTAATTAAATTTTGATTGGATGATTAACGTGAAAAATGAAATGCTTTTCTTGCTATCATTATTTATTACAATTATGGCACTTTGCCTCAACTTTGGTGTTTCTCTTTACGGTACACCCAGCTTATTTCATTGGCAGGTTACTCTCTCATATTTGGTGCTATGGGGAGTCATAATTTACATAGCAACCAGCCGAGCAACGGCATTGCAACTTTATTGTGTGATATTTTGGAGTTTGACATTTTTTTCAGAAACTATGATTAACATAGCCTTTTCCAACTCGCCTTTTAATAGTATTTTTGGATTTTTTATTTTCATTCCATTTTTTTTATTACCACCGCTTCGTGGGTTGGAATTTATTATACCTACACACATTGACTTCTTTCAATCTGTCATGCTTGTATCGGGATTTTTTATTTGTTTTATATTACTCAAAAGCAAATTCTTTAGCAAAACCAAACCAAAATAATTTAAGAAGGGTGATGTCATGAAAATTAATAATATTGATGACTTAAGCGACAAATTTATTTGGCATGATGATATGGGTCTGATTACACAGTCATTGGGAGCAATGGCGGGTAGCCAAAAGTTTTATGTAAACATTGACACTGTGCCGCCAAAGGCTTTTAGCACAAAGTATCACTCCCATTCGCAGCAAGAAGAATTTTTTCTGATACTAGATGGAAATGGTACTGTACGCATGAACGATGTGGAGTATCCAGTTAAAAAAGGTGACTTCATCTCCAAACTGCCTGCACAAAACATCGCACACACATTTTTTAATTCCAGTGACGGCGTATTGGTTATTTTGGATATTGGAACAGTAGAAAAAGAAGATACCTGTTATTACCCTGACGAAGAAATTTATTTGCATAAGTCCAACGGAATAAATAATGTATTTGGAAAACAATCACTCTTTAAAGATTGGACTTCAAATCCCAACGAGAAAAATTAGGTTTTATAAAATTTTTTGCAATAAAAAAGGCGACTCAACCGAGTCGCCTTAAATTGTTTATATTAAATTAATTAAGCTTTGATTGTAACAACAGAACCAGCGCCTACAGTTCTACCACCCTCACGGATAGCGAAACGAAGTCCTTGCTCCATAGCAATTGGAGTGATAAGCTCAATATTCATTTCAATGTTATCGCCAGGCATACACATTTCTACGCCTTCTGGTAAAGTGATAACGCCAGTAACGTCTGTTGTTCTAAAATAGAACTGTGGACGATAGTTGTTAAAGAAAGGTTTGTGACGTCCACCCTCTTCTTGTGAAAGAACGTAAACTTGTGCAGT
>JAVBKL010000171.1:0-11537 GCA_031554055.1 Eubacteriales bacterium
ATGTTGTTGTAATGAAAAAAGCCCACCCATGCGGAGGCAATGAGTGGGAAGTTTTGCGTACTGGAATTGATTTTCGCCTTAAATGCGTGAAGTGTGAGCACTTAATTATGTTGCCTCGTACAAAATTTGAGAAGGGATTTAAAAAATTTATTTCTCAAGCAACCGCTGCGGCTAATTCATAAACTTTTTCATTTTCTCGATAACAAAATCAATGTTTTCCTTTGTAATCCAATAATGCGTAACAAACCTCATAACACCGCCATCTGCGGTGTTTATTTTTATTCCTTCTTTAAGAAGCTCACAAGCTAAAGCTTCGGAGTCACCATCAAACTTGAAGAACACCATACTGATTTGAACATCTTCTTCTGGCAAAACACAAACGCCACGTACTTCTTTTAGTTTGTTTCTTAGGTAAATTGCATTTTCGTTATCTTTATTTAATCTCTTTGTCATATCTTTCAGAGCGATCAGTCCCGCCGCTGCTAAAAATCCTGTTTGACGCATTCCACCGCCAAGTATTTTCCTTTTGAATTTTACTCGGTCAATGAATTCTCTGCTGCCCACAACAATGGAACCACTTGGAGCACAAAGTCCTTTTGATAAACAAAAAGTCATTGAGTCGTATAGTTCTGATAACTCACCTACTTCAATGTTCAAGTGAGCCGCTGCATTAAAAATTCTCGCCCCATCAATATGTAATGGTATATTAAACTCACGTGATATTTCACGGACGGCTTTCATTTCTTCCACTGAAACGACTTTTCCGTCAGAACGTGCATTCTCTAAACAGATGAGTGCAGTCCTTGGCCAGTGAATATCTGTACCAGGTCTAACTCTTCGCCTGATTCCCTTGATTACATTCTCTGTGAACCTACCATTTTCAGTTTCAAACGTTCTGAATTGCACGCCAGAAATTACACCAGCCGCGCCTGCCTCATGCTGAATAATATGTGCATCATCATCCACAATCACTTCTTCACCGGCATTTGTATGTGCCAAAATGCAAACTTGGTTACCAAAAGTTCCGCTTGGTACAAAAATTGCCGCTTCCTTGCCCATTAGTTTTGCGGCAAATTCTTGCAGCTCGTTTGTAGTCGGATCATCATCATAAACATCATCACCAACGACAGCCTGTATCATCGCTTGACGCATTTGTTCGGTTGGGTCAGTCACGGTATCGCTTCTTAAATCTATGTATTTCATTGTATCCCCTCTTCCAATTTTTCTTCATTATATCAAATTAATTCTAATTCTAAAACCATATTTTCTTGTAATAAAAAAGAAAAAAAACTTGCATTTTTTGTAAAGTTGTGATACCATATTGACTTGTATTGATGTCCTTGCTCTCACATATGGTGAGGGCCAATTGTTACTTGCTTATAAGAGCAAGAACATGATGTCCAGAGGGAGGTGTAATAATGAACAAGTACGAGTTAGCAACTGTATTAAAAACTAACTTAGACGAGGAAACTCACAAGGCTGAAGTAGAGAAAATCCACGGGTTTATTACAAGATTTGGTGGTAATATCGAAAAAGTTGATGACTGGGGAAAACGTAGACTTGCTTACGAGATTAATAAGCAAACTGAAGGTTTCTACAGTTTTGTGACTTTCACTGCAGATGGCGATGCCCCTGCTGAAATCGAAAGCCGTATCCGTATCATGGAAAATGTTTTACGTTATCTTGTTATTCGTCACGAAGCGTAGTAGCACATAAGGAGGATTTGTTATGAATAAAGTCATACTTATGGGACGCTTAACAAAAGACCCTGAAGTTTCATATTCACGTTCTGCCGAGCCGCTCGCAGTTGCAAAGTATACGCTAGCTGTGAACAGGCGAATGAAAAAACAAGGCGAATCGGATGCAGACTTCATTCCATGTACCGTTTTTGGAAAAGCAGGCGAGTTCGCTGGACAGTTTTTCAAAAAAGGCATGATGGTTTGTGTGTCGGGACGCATACAGGTTCGTACCTGGGACGATCCATCAGGGCAAAAACGCTGGTCTACGGATGTAATCGTTGATGAACAAGATTTTGCCGAGAGCAAATCAAGTTTTGAAAGCCGTTCACAATCTCAACCATCGTATGAAAGCTCTGCTCCATCTCCCCGCTCAAATAGTGAGCCTGAAGGTTTTGCAAAGATAACAGAAAATGTTGAAGATGAAGATTCTCCATTTTAAAGGATTTTTTATTTCAATCTAAGTCTAAGTAATTTTTAATTCTATAAGGAGGTACTTGCATGATCCAGAAAAAACGTGGTCGCAGAAAAAAACGCGTATGTGCTTTTTGTGCTGATAAAATAAACACTATTGATTACAAAGATATTGGCAAACTAAAACGCTTTGTTTCTGAACGTGGTAAAATTTTACCACGCAGAATTACAGGCAACTGTGCTAAGCATCAACGTGCTCTTACAATCTCAATTAAGAGATCAAGACATATTGCACTTTTAGCTTACACGCAAGAGTAGTAAAAACCCCCTACCATTTCAACATGGCAGGGGGTTTTGTTTTAAGATAGCAGTTTGAATAAAATATTTGCCGCCATCGCCGCAACAAGTCCAGCTACTGTATGTGCAAAAATTGCATAACCGGTTAATTTTCGAAATCCCAAGCTCTCCATCATAGCAACATGCGTGCTTAAATACCCACTCCAACACATACAAAAAGCTGTGAACACAGCAATGTCGTTTGCGGTGGCTTGACCAGTTTTAACCATTTCTGGGATTAATGAGATGGCAGCACCAGCAGCACCCAGTGCGGTTATTGGAACAGCAATGGCCTGCGGGCTTGAAAATCCAAACAGAGGCTTCAATATAAAATCAAATGTTTGAGCGATTGCTGGAAGAACTGCAACGCCTTCAAACGCTGCACCAGTATAAACTCAAACATCACTTGGCCCATTTGTTAACATCATAATAATCGTGCAAATGATTAACACGCCCGGAACAATCGATACGCCCATCTTAACGCCGAATTTCCCGCCGTCAAGCACGGATTCAAGAATTCGGTTGCCGACTGATCCTTCACGTACAACTCTAAACTTCATAATATCAAAATGGTTATCCCCATCCGATTCACAATCTGCTTCTTTGCCATAAATTTTTGCAGTAAACAAAAGCATGATTCTGGTGCTGATAATGCTACCGATGACCGCACATACATTACCAATAATTACTGCCAGAATAAAAGTTTCACCTGTGGGCGATTTTAGACTAATAAAAAAAGTTGTGATAATGAGCCCCATTCCAAAAGATGTACCGATGTTTGTGAGCGCTGGCAATTGATAAAGCTTAAAATATCTACGAAACGCCTTGTTATCAGCAAGCGTTAAAATTGCTGGGTTATCAGAAAAATATGTGGCAAACATTCCTATTATACTTGCACCGGGCAGCCCATATAAAAATCTTATGACGGGCGATAACATGATATTGGCAATCGATATAACACCAAACTCCGAAAGTAGTTCTGAGAGTGCACCAGCCAAAACCGCAATGGCAGTTATATACAAAACAGTATTGATCAGTAGCTCGTACGATGTATTCATCATCGTGCTAAGCATATTGGCCGCACCCATTTCTCGCCCAATCAAGGTAAATGCCCCAAAGAAAAAAATCAGAAACACAAAGCTCTCAATACTAATAGATTTTTTTAACTTGCGATTCGCTTCCATCCATCACCCTACCCTAGTATAAGTATGCTCTAAAACCAACATTTATCTTACAGCATTTTGGCATAAAAATCAAGCAGTTTGCTATTGCTTTTAGCAATTTTCAACAAAAAAAGGACTCGATTATCTCGAGCCCATTTTTCAAAATTACTCACCTTTATTTACTTTTGACCAAATAATATCTCCAATAATAGGCACTTTAAACGTTTGACCTTTGTACGAGGTGTACGTTAAATACGCCCATGCAACCAAAGTTACAAGTCCAAGCAATGAATTTACTAAACCAAAAATCATTGCGAAAATGCCACCAATAACTGGAACAACTTTTACAATCGTAATTAAAATTCCTATGCCCCACGATAAAACTGCAAGACCAAAAAAAGTGATAAAAGACTGTAGCGCGTGAAACTTGACAAATTTATTTTCTTTCTCAAATAGATATGCTATCACTCCAAAAAAACCAAGTGTGGCATTAGATACAGCCGCTACGATACGTTCATTTAAACCAAACACAGACTTTGACATCTTAATTCCTCCTTATATGCTTCTTAATGAACATATATACGGCGGCAAAATTCATTAGTCTGTACTGCTATACTTTATTTTTATAATGGGCCTTCACTTTTTCCAATCGGATACTATGAAGCAAATTTGGTGTGTCGCAATCTCGTCTAAAAATAGAAGCAACGGCTGTAATCGATTTACGCCACTCCGAATTATGCAAAATCTTTTCTGCATCATACCAATTTGTTTCTTGCTGATTTTCTCCTGAATACACATAAAACCTAAAAGCAATGTGCCTAACAAACTCAACATAACCCAAGTCAACCTTATCGTTTGACAAAACACTTATTATATCGTCTTCGCACAGTATTCCCATTTCTTCAAGAAAACACGCTATATCCTCTGCACAATACCATTGGCTTAAAGCAAGGGGAAATTGCGTTTGTTCCCATTGAAAATATGCGGCATTTTTAATAGATTCAACAAGTGCTTCGTTCATACGATTCCCTCACTTATTCTTGCAATTTTTGAAGATTTGTCTTGGCTTGTGCCAGTCTGTTTGAATTTGGGTAATTGCTTATGATCGTTTCATAATTTTTAATTGCCTCTTCTTTATTATTATCGTAGAGCTCTCCGATTAATGCCAATAAATAATAAATATCATCGGTAAAACTTAAATCCGAACCCGCATATTTTAATGCTTTGCCAAAATTCAGTTTCGCATCGGCATATTTCTTTGCGTTAAACTCTTTTGCACCCTCGCTATATAATTCGGATGCCGCTTTTTCATAAGAGACTTCTTTTGCCTGTGTTATTTTTTCGAGCATATCACTTGGCAAATCAGTTGTATCAAGATTATATATGAGCTCCGATGTCTTAATATAATCTTCTGTGTTATATACATTTAGAATATCAAGAGCTCTTTGAATTTTTTCTTGTAGCTTCATTGCCGTACCAAGTTCGTCATTGCTTGACTTGAGCGACTCATTTTCTTTCTCAATCGTCGCAAGCTTTGTCTCGTAATCCATTTTTGTCCTGTCGAGTTCCTGCTCAACTGCCGCTTTTTCTGTTTTTAGACGCTCAATTGTACTTTCTCTAGACTCAATCGATGCTGGCACCAAAAGAAAAAAACAAAGGGCAAACGAACAAATGCCACCAATTACAAAAAATAAAATTTCCGAGATATGAAACGTCTCGCCAAAACTTTTTTTATTTTGGGACTGCACTTGCAATCTTGAATATGTTTGTTGCGAAACATTCGGCTGTGGCATGGTACGGTTCATACGTTGGGCTGGCTCTGGGCGGCTGCTTCTGGATATTCCAATTTCTTTTAAATAATTTTGTGCAATCTCGTTGTATACATCTAATACCAAAACTCTGTCAATTAAGACTCTTGCTTTGTCTTTTTCCTTTTGAATTAAGTAACAGAACGCAAGCAGGTTCATTGCATCTATATTTTTAGGATTCAATTCTGCGGCTTTCCTTAACTGGATAATTGCCAAGTCTTCGCTCTTTTGTTCAATATAATCAAGTGCTTGGTTATACAGCTTTAGCGAATCGTTGTATTTTTCTACTTGTCTGGCATTTCTCTCAAACCGTTCCAAGTAACCCGAAGCCATGTTATCTTCTGGTCTTATGGATACACTCATTAAAAAATGTCGGATCGCTTCGCCCACTTGCCCCATTTCATAAAAAACAAGGCCAAGGAGATTTCTTGCGTCAATATTGCATTTATTAAACTCTAAGCTTTTTATCAGCTTTTCTTTGGCAGCTGATAAATTACCATTCTTTGCTTTTGATAGCCCTACGTTATATAACGCATTGGAAATATCGCAAGTTCTCGAAAAAAGAACCGTATCCATTCCGCAATTTGGGCAAAGTACAAGTCGCCCCGTCTCATATTTACAATTTGGGCACTTCACGGTCTTCAGCTCCTTCCCAAAAAACAAACTACTATAGAAATTTTACCTTATCTATAACCTTCGCTTAGACCGGATATTTTTTTATTTAAATATTGGAGCAGATCCATGACGTCGCTCACTTCATCTGGTTGAACCACTTTGTCTGCTTCTTCCGTTGTGAGTGCTGGTCGATATTTTTCTATTTCGGCCTTAAAATCAATCATATTGCCCCTCCTTAGTTATTAAGCTTAAGAGCCTGCAATTGTTCCACTACTTTTTCACGCATCGAAATAAAGTTTTCTCTTTTTTCTTTTTCTTCGTTTATAAGTTTTTCAGGTGCTTTTGAAACAAAGCCTTCATTGGCAAGTCGGCTATCCACTCTTTCAATTTCACTGGCAAGACGAGCACGCTCTTTGTTCAAACGCTCTGTTTCTTTTTCAATATCCACTAAATCCGCAAAAGGCATATAAATGCTCGCACCAGAAATTACAACGGACACCGCATTTGCTTCAATACCGTCTTTATTCTCCTGAATCACTGTTTCAGCTGCGAATGCTAAATTTTGGAAGAACACTTTTCCTTGCTCAAATATTTCGCGAACTTCTGCACTATCGGAAACCACGTACATTTTCGCCTTGCGAGAAGGCGCAACATTCATCTCGGCACGTAAATTTCTGATTGCTTTGATCGCATCTTTTAATAAACTAACTTCTTTTTCTTCTCTTACAAAGTTGAGTTCCTCTTTGTATGTTGGCCAAGCCGCATACATAATCGTTTCTTCTTCGCTCTGAATAGACTTAAATATTTCTTCTGTAATAAACGGCATAAACGGATGAAGAAGCTTTAATAAATTAATAAGAACTGTTTTTAAAGTCCAAAGTGCCGCTTCACGGGTCTTGTCCTCTCTGTTATAAAGACGTGACTTCACCATCTCAATATACCAGTCGCAGAACTCATCCCATACAAAATCGTGAGTTTTTTGAACCGCCAAAGCAAGTTCATAGTCCTCCAAGTGACCGGTTACGTCTTTTGCCAGTGTATTCACTTTAGACAAAATCCATTTGTCCGCCGCTGTCAAGTCAGAGAGCTCTGCACTTGGTTCGCTCTCATCAAAGTTCATGAGCACAAACCTTGTCGCATTCCAAATCTTGTTCAAGAAATTTCTTGAGGACTCTACTTTTGTCCAATGGAAGCGTTGGTCATTACCAGCAGAAATACCTGACATAAGCGTCATTCTTAACGCATCTGTTCCGTATTTCTCAATTACATCTAGTGGGTCAATGCCGTTTCCGAGTGACTTACTCATTTTACGTCCGTCTGCGTCACGTACCAATCCATGAATGATTACATCTTTAAACGGAAGTTTGCCTGTCTGCTCAATTCCCGAGAACACCATTCTTACAACCCAGAAGAAAATAATATCATAGGCTGTTACAAGAACATTGGTTGGATAAAAATACTCAAAATCTTTTGTTTTCTCTGGCCAGCCAAGCGTTGAAAACGGCCAAAGTGCCGAAGAGAACCAAGTATCCAATGAGTCTTCATCTTGTCTTACATTTGTATCGCCACATTTGGAACAAGCTGTCGGAGCAACCTTGGATACTTCCATGTGTCCGCACTTGTCGCAATAATATGCCGGTATGCGATGTCCCCACCAAAGTTGCCTTGAGATACACCAGTCTCTTATGTTTTCGAGCCAATGCAAATAAGTTTTGCCCGCTCGTTCTGGGAAAATTCTAAGCTCGCCAGATTTATAGGCATCTATGGCTGGTTTTGCCATTTCTTCCATTTTAACAAACCATTGGGTTTTGTTCATTGGCTCAATCACATCGTTACAACGCTCATGAACACCAACCGCATGGGTAATTTTTTCTTTTTTAATGAACAAGCCGAGATTGGTAAGCTCCTCAAGAATAGCATCTCTTGCGGCTTCTCGTGTCATGCCCTCATAAATACCCGCTTCATGGCTCATCGTTCCATCATCGTTTAAAACACAAATACCAGGTAAATTATGACGAACACCGATTTCAAAATCGTTAGGGTCGTGGTATGGTGTAATTTTTACAGCACCAGTACCAAACTCCATTTCAACATAGTTATCTGCAATAATTGGAATTTTACGATTTACAATGGCAACGGTAGCTGTCTTGCCAACCAAATGTGTGTACCGCTCGTCTTTGGGATTTACAGCGATTGCTGTATCGCCAAGAATTGTTTCTGGTCTTGTGGTAGCAAACTGGATAAACTCATCTGTTCCATTAATTGGGTACTTGATGTGATATAAAAAGCTGTCACAGTCCACATGGTCAACCTCTGCATCTGATACAGAAGTTTTACATTTTGGACACCAGTTGATTAATTTTTCTCCACGATAAATATAGCCTTTGTTATAAAGCCTAACAAAAACCTCTAAAACTGCGTCAGAAAGTCCTTCGTCCAACGTGAAACGTTCTCTGTCCCAATCGCAAGATGTTCCTAGTTTATGAAGCTGATTTACGATTTTGCTGCCGTACTCGTTTCGCCATTCCCAAGCACGTTCCAAAAATTTCTCACGACCAATGTCCTGTTTTGTAACGCCTTCTTTTGCCATTTTTTCAACAATTTTAAGCTCGGTTGAAATACTCGCATGGTCGGTTCCTGGTAGCCATAGTGAACTGTACCCTTGCATACGTTTCCACCTTATCAAAACGTCTTGCAACGTGTTGTTTACGGCATGACCCATGTGTAATTGCCCTGTAATATTTGGTGGTGGAATCACAATGGTGTATGGTTCCTTTGTTTCATCTACTTCTGCATGAAAATATTTTTTCTCAAGCCACTCGGCGTATAGTCTGTCTTCTACTTGCTGAGGGTCATAATTTTTTTCAAGTTCCCTTCTCATCTTCTCTACTCCTTTTACTTTCGTTTTTTAATAGCCCATTTACATCTTTTTCTATCTCACGCTTCGAAATTCTTTGCAAATAGTTCTCTGTTTCTTCGAAATAAAGCTGCATCAATGTGTCCATGATTCGTTCGGGAGATTTATCCTGCGTTTTTATTTCTTCAAGCAACTCCCAAATGCCTTTGTGCTTCGAATCAAAATCAAGCAACTTTGAATCAAGTAAATTTTTTTGAGCTTCTAACTCTTTATAATATTTTTGTTTGTCGTCAATGTCAATGTTTTTCGCAAATTGTTCAACACTAAATCTTCCGCTGTTAATTTTTTTCTCACGCAAAAATTCTTCTATCATCTGTTCTGTTTCATACATAACAACCCGAATGGTATCAAGTCTACCTGTTACATGCTTGTATTTTTCGTATTCTAGCAAATTATTTTTTAGCATTTGAGAATTTTTGACTTTATATTTACTGTAAGTAAAGTTCAAAAAGTTTATATAATGAGCCAAAACTGCCACTTTTTTGTTGAGTAGCTCAACCGCTCTTGCCTGTTTCTTTGCGTTCCATTTCAGTTCATACGAAACCTCTCGTCTAAACACATAAATAACCGACATAATGATAATGGCTACAAGGACAAGAATCGTTACAGGATAAAATATATTTTTTTCGAGTAATAAAAACAAATATCCAAGTACCAAAGTCGATACTGCAAGCAAAGCAACGGCACCGATTGCACATTTATTGATAAAGCTCATGCCCGATAACAATACTTCACGCTCGTGTTCGAGATCGGCTTTTTCGCCCTCGATACAGCCCACGTCATGTTGGTAAATCCTCTGCATTTGCTCTGCTTCTTGCATTTTTGGCAAAGTCGATACAGCAGTTGTCTCAAGCCTGTTCATAGCTTCGACGCCTTTGTCAAAATCTATAAGTTGGTACCTAAGTACATTTCTATCTTCGGTGACAGATAAAAAACTTTGCAACAAGTTTTTTATTTTATCTGCCTCCTCCTTTGTGAGCCTGCCAAAGCTCTCCATATCCCGCATATCGCTTTCGATTGCTTCAAGCTTATTGGCAGTAACGATTCTCTGCTTTGCAATTTTAAACGCTTCTTCAAAAAGCTCTGCTGCATTTATAATATCCTCGCTAAGCTCGCCGTCGGTTATATCTTCTGCCTTTAGCCTAAAACGTGATAATGCACGATAACCGACTGTTTCGTCTGTTCGGGGCCAGACACTATAAATAGCATCAAGCATTCTTCTTACAAATGATGGTTTTTTGCCTTCGTCTAAGTTCATGCTCAATCCCCTACTTTTATGAAGCAAAATCTACTCTCGCACTTCGCATTTGCTATCCAGAACAAAAGCAATTTTAATACAATCGATAGCAACAACAAGTGTGTGATCTTTTTTTCTAACAATAATTGGCTCTCCGTCTTTTTTTGCAATCACTGCGTCTTGCCTACGTTTTTCGTCAGACCAGTAGCAAAGAAACGCAATATCATCTGTCACTGTGATTTTCCACTGAACCTTATCAACAACTTTTATATGATAGTCTTCTCTGCAATCAAAAAATTGTAGCAAACCATTCTTCGCTCGCTCATATTCTAAGACCGTTTTATGCATATCGTCAATTCCCTTCGAAATTCTCTTTTTAAGCTTTAAATACCAGTATAGCAGTGGAGTCATTTATCCGCAACTATTTCTCAAAATCTTTGTATAACAAACTGGGCTGAATATCTGTGTTCCCTTGGTATTTTCCCGAGATATACTTTGTGTACTCGCCTTCGATGGAATGGTAATATATTTGACAAATTTCCACAAACGGATAAATTTTGATTGGCTGAATACAGTGGATCTCAAGAGTCCAAAACCCTTTAAACCCAACATCACCAAATCCTGCCGTTACGTGTATGTAAAGTCCAAGCCGCCCAATTGACGAGCGACCCTCAAGCATGGGAACATACCCATCTGTTTCTGTATACTCATGTGTGCGTCCCAAATACAATTTCCCAGGTTCCAAAATTAAGCCGTCATCCGGAATCACAATTTTTTTTGCTGTATTCGCTTTTTTCATATCCAGTAAATAATCATCATATACCAAAAACTCGTTATGCAGTTTCAAATTATAGCTGTTTGGATTTAGAGCTTTTTCGTTATATGGCTCAATTTTAATCTTATCGCCCATATTTTTTTTAATCTCAAGTCCCGATAAAATCATGCAAAAACCTCCGCTTCTCGTCTATTCTGATAAAACTTTTTTAAGGTAGTGTCCTGTGTAAGAACCTTCAACCTGTGCCACTTCTTCTGGCGTACCAGTAGCAATAATATACCCGCCTTTGTCGCCGCCCTCGGGTCCCAAATCAATGATGTAATCTGCCGATTTAATGACGTCCAAGTTGTGCTCGATGATCAAAACCGTGTTGCCGCCCTCGGCAAGCTGTTGTAAAATTCCAATCAATTTGTGAACGTCATACGAGTGAAGCCCTGTAGTTGGCTCATCCAAAACATAAATCGTTTTGCCTGTGCTTCTTCTCGAAAGTTCAGTGGCAAGTTTAACCCGTTGTGCTTCTCCGCCCGAAAGTGTGG
>JAVBKL010000146.1:0-3900 GCA_031554055.1 Eubacteriales bacterium
ATCATTCTAGCTAAAATATGCCATTTGACACGCTTTTCAAGCTGTGTCGGTTCCATCCCAACACTTCTTATTAACGTATCAATCCATTCATCTTTGCTGAAAGCAGCTCTACCAACGAAAAATTCGTTCATATCCATATTGGGAAGCTGAATAGGAGTTAGTTCTTCAATTTCAAAGGGGCTTATCTTATTCTTTTTGTTTCCTTTAGGTGAGTTAGAATCATAGTCATCAAATCTATCTTCAAGCCTGTTGTAATTCATACGAAGTATGCACCAAATGCCTCCAGACAGCAATTTTTCAAACTGTTTGATATATTCATCACTTACAATAACATCTTTTAAATTAAGGTTTGAAAATACTGCTTTGTAGTTATCATTTTCAGGGTCGAGTTTTGCCTCAATTTTATCAATAACAGTATACGTTCCAAGCTCACGAATTTTAGACTTTATTTTTTCAGCTTCGTCAGGACGCACAAAATTATCGGATAGAATCTTTTTTACCCGTTCAACGCCATCATTAATACTAGCTTCGTCGTCTGTAGCGCAATACATGCCAAGAAGATATTCCAGCACATAAATAGGAACATTTGCACCTTCTTTAATTTTCTTTGTAAGGTCTTTACGTACTGATTTTCCAGCGAAATTCTCGCAGAGCAAAACATTTAGGTTTTTATCATCTGACATGAAATATAACGACCTCCTTAGAACTTTATACCGCCGCCGAATACCAAGTCGATTATAAATGGTATTCTTGCGCATTCTTTATTCACTGTTTCATCTTCATTATTAATGACAAGATAATACTCTTTTGTTTTATCATAATGAATATCCTTCAACGTGAATTTTTCTTTGTAAGTCCTATCGGGTGGATTGGAGCTTGTACTATCTGCAATAATAATGTTTTCATTAGAAACTCTATTACCATCGCTATCCTCAAAATACAATTTTATTCTTGACTGCAAAACTTTCTCATCAACCTTTTCATTTTGAAAAAAAGTAAGGTAGGTTATGATACTTGTTATTTTTCGAGATAAATTGGTTAAACCGATAGATACCCTTCTAGCACCTAATGATTTTTGCATGTTTTTATCACTCTTAAATTTGATAACAGGGATAACCACTTCTTGCAAACTCGAACCACCATGAACATAGCAAACACCTCCACCTTTCACTTTAAAGCAATTGGAAGAACGGGGCGTTATTACTGTTAAATCATTTGTACCTTTTCCTAAGTATTGAAGCGAAAATTTCTGTGTAGCAGGTATTTCGGCATCATTTTTAGTCAGTATAAATCTTCGCTTTGTTTCAAGGCTATCTGAAATTTCTTTTGGTGTTTTATCACTTTCTGATAGGGGTGTTCGTTTGTAAATATATCCGTGGTCAGACGTTATAATAAAATTGATAGCACTTATATTATTTTTTAGTGTCTTAATAAGCTGTGATATTTCTCTTAAACACTTTTCGGTTGCGTCAAAGACCTCACGGTCGGAGCTTTCGCCACGCTTGTCAATAGCATCGTGATAAATATAAATCATTTTTATCCCTGCTAATAAATCACCCATTTCTGTCTTTGACATATCAATCAATCTTTCATAAGTAATCGCTACTGATTCTTTCTTATATAGACGTAATATCTTCTCACGGTTTTCAGTTCCCAATGTTGAAACCCCATCAACAAATATTTCAGCCTTATCCGTAATCGAAATTTCTTTATTTGGAAGTAGGGCAGCCATACCGAGTTTTGTATAAGAAGGCAAAACACCAAACATCGTTGATAATTCACTTACTCCCTTTTGCTCAGTATTTAATAATTTGAGTAGTTCTGTTGCACTCTCATAACGAAGCCCATCGGAGATAATGACAACAATTCTTTCGTTATCCGAAACAAATCTGCTGATAAAGCTGTCATAAAATTTTTGTTGCGGTATTATACCGGGTAAGCTCCATGTTTTTAAATCACCAAGCAAATCACACCATTTTACAAGTAATTCTCCTAAAAACCAATTTGTATAGGTGTTTTCAATTTTCTCAAACAGTTCTCTAAACTTATCATCTTCTAATTTATCGAGAGATACAATGAATTTACGATAGTAAAAATCAAACTTATAATATTCTTTTGTATAGTTCGCAAACAATTCATTCATTGTAGAACCTTGTAAGTCCTTGTGTTTTTGGCATAAAGATAAAAATTCACATGCACTTTGCAATAGAGAGTATTCGTTTTCAAAATGCTCAAAAAAGCGTTTATTTCTTCGGCTATTTATAAGCTTGCCATATTTCTCAAATTCACCTATATCCATTGTGATATTTTCATTAATCCGCTTAATGATGTATTTGTCAAAGTTCTCGAATGTATCACAATTGAGCATTTCGTTAATATCCCATGAAGTTAATAAATCATCTAAATTAAGTTTTTCAGCAACAATTTCAGCAAGTTTATTGTACTTATCCCAAAGCTGTGTATTTTTCATAAAGTTATCAACTAATACAATGCAGTTTGTGTTCTGTGAAAGAAATTCACGCCAATTTTTAGGAAGTTCGTTTTCCATATCCTGTGCTAAATGAGTTAATAGTAGAACAATAGAAAGTCTTTCAAAACTCCTATCATCAAATTCATATCCATAAGACCAACCAACTAACTTCCAAAATGCGTCAATATCTCCATACTTAACGAGGCTGTCATATATTGAATTTTCATTTTCAGTCATTTCGATTAACAATGTTTGAACAACATTATCAAAGCTTGGGGCCGTTAGTTTGCACAGTGCAGACATAATACCAATGTTAATTCTGTTTTCTGTATAAGGTGAAAGAGAGTAACTTTCAAATTTTTTGCATCGCTCGGCATGTCTAAAGAATAGACGATTTCGTTCTATAACATGCCTAAGAGAGCTATCTATTTTAAAATTCAACAAATGCAACGATGTTTCATCTGTCGAAAAAGTTTGACTGTACATAATGGTATCAGTAAGCCAGTTTTCGTTGTTCGGAGGGCGGCGCATAGGAGAGTAGACAAGCAAATTGCTTGTTGTATTCTTTTCTTCTATGTATACTTTTGTTGCAAATACATTGTTTTCGTACAACTTAATGATTTTTACATTTTCAAGTTCAAGAGTATCTATGCTATCGGCAAACACGCCTTCGTCATCGTACCAAAAGACTATATTACGTTTGCTACCCTGACGTAGCTCACGAGAAAATTGTTTTTCTATAGATTTTTTAACTTCTGTTAGGTTCACTTTATCCCTCCAATTGCATAGGTGGTAGTAGCAAACATAATGGCTTGTCCACTTACTATTCTTACCGCAATGTATTATATTTTACTTAACAAACTCATTTTAATTTCTTCTTTGCTATCGCCTTGTGGAATTTCTACATTTTGAAACTTAGCATAGTTAGCCGTGACCCCATCGTCAAGGTCAATTTCAATGGATTGAAGTGCGATATGTGATACAACTTGGTCGTAGGTTCTGCACTCAATCACTTTTTTACGAAGTTCCTCAATTGTCTTTCTGTAGCTGGCTTGTTCCTTTGCATTTTCGGTTGCGCCTATTAGTGTATCTAGCCCTTTAATTTCTCCTTCATACTTTCTTTGGAGTGAATGAAGATAATCTGTGCGAACCCTGCCAATGGTATATTTATTGTATCTATGGAGATAAATAAGTGCTTTGAAAGCGTTTGATTTACCGCCGCCAGTGCTTTCAAACTGCCAGTAAATAGGCTTTTTCTGATATACTTTAACATGGTCTTTGTAAAAATCATTAAGGAAGTAGCGTCGTATTTTCTCGTTTGGAGTACCGTTCGTATTGGGATAAATCGCCTCGGCAATAAATGTTAAGTTTTCGGCTAAAGTTTTCTCGCCGTAAACTTTTTGTACAAACTTTGTAAATTTGATAACTAT
>JAVBKL010000183.1:0-10788 GCA_031554055.1 Eubacteriales bacterium
CATCTGACCACTTCAATCCGTCTTTAATCGTAATCACCGCACTTAACCCGTCCGATGCAAAATTAACAGAAGAGGCTAGATTCGGTGTGGGCTTTTGTTGCTCATTCAGGGCGACTAGCGGCTCAAAAACTAGCTTCAAAACGCCGTCAACTGTTGCGTCTTCATTTAGCAAAGGATTAAGTGTCAGCGGATACCGCATCGAAAGCTTTAGCGTACCACCAGCAATAGGACTTGGCGGTTGCACTTCCACAACAGGTGCTTGCGAATTTTTTGGCAACTCCTCATTGATGTTGGTCTGCCCTCCGCAAGCGGTTAAACTTGCTGTACATAGCAAAACTATAGCCGTTGCTTTTGCTTTTTTTATTCCAAATTTCATTTCCTTCATCTCCAAGATCTCCATGTTTATTTACTTCTTATATCCAGCATCCTTTTGTAAATCTCAAAATTCGTGCCGACTCTTTTTATATAGTCCCTTGTTTCTTTAAACGGAATATACGTTAGTTGCTTCCCATCAGCCGAATAATCGGGGTTATGGAGCCATTTCGCAACATTTCCAGAACCAGCATTATACGCCGCAAGCGTTGTTTCCACGTTCATATCATATTGTTTTAAAAGCCTGTTTAAATAATAACAGCCAATCGAGATATTCACTTCCGGCTCATAAATCATGGAATAATCAAACTGCTCCATACCCATTTCATCTGCAAGCCATTTGCCTGTTGGCTCCGTAATCTGCATCAAACCACTTGCCCCCTTTGGGGATTTCGCATTCGATTTAAACTTGCTTTCCGCATGAATAACTGCACACACAAAAGCAGGATCCAGTCCATATTCCATCGAATATTTATTAATTTGCTCTATATGCTTGATCGGATATTTTCCCATAACAAAAAACAACAGACTACTAGCCGCAACCAAAAAAACGATTACCACCAAAAAAAATCTAACATTCTTGCGTTTCATTGCATAAGACATTTTTAATCTCCAACTCCAATGCAGACAAATCCGACGAATTGTTTATCACTATATCTGCATATTTCTCAAGCTCTTCAAATTTTGTTTGACTATTAAACCTCGCTTCAATCTGCGAATCAGACAAGCCGTCTCTTTTCCTTATCCTGCCCATTCGTGTTTCCAAATCCGCAAAAACCACCCACACTACGTCCGAATATGTATGCAGCCCCGCTTCTATTAAAAGCGGCGCATCCAAAACCACATAAGGGTAATTTTTCACATTTTCTTCAAGCTCCCTTAGCATCTCTTCCATTATATACTTATGCGTGATCTCCATCAGTAATTTACGTTTATCTTCATCACGAAAAACAATTGCTCCAAGTTTTTTGCGGTCAATCTCACAATTCTCATCGAGGATAGAATTATACACCGAATTAAATAAATTCACAACCTCTATATATGCCGCACCGCCGCTTAACAAATTTTTGTGTGCAATTTCGTCGGCGTTAATAATGTATGCTCCATAACCTTTTAAAATATTTGCAACACTGCTCTTTCCGCTGCCAGAATTACCAGTAAGCCCAATCACCATTTAGTCCACCTACTTCGCTTCAAACCACGAATTTCCCTCGTGCAAATCCACTCTCATGGTAACAGACAAGTCTACCGCATTTTCCATTTCATTCTTCACAAGCTCACGAACTTGCTCAAGCTCGTCTTTTTTCACTTCAAGCAAAAGTTCGTCATGCACTTGAAGAATTAATCTCGACGAAAAATTTCTTTCCTTGAGTTTCCTATGCACATTAATCATGGCGATTTTAATTATATCGGCAGCACTACCCTGAATCGGCATATTCATTGCTACACGCTCGCCAAACGAACGTTCATTAAAATTGCTCGCATTAAGCTCTGGTATTGGCCGTCTTCTATTAAAAATCGTCTTGGCAAACCCTTCTTCTCGTGCTTCGATAATCGTTCTGTCCAAATATTCTTTTATTTGTGGGTACTTCTCAAAATATCCCGCAATATATCGATCCGCTTCTTTTTTCATGATCCCCAGATCTTGGCTTAAACTAAACGAGCTGATTCCGTATACAATTCCGAAATTTACCGCCTTTGCATTGCTTCTTTGTGTGTTTGTCACTTCATCAAGCGGAATTTTAAATACCTGTGATGCTGTTAATCTGTGTATGTCCTCGCCGTTTTCAAACGCTTCAATCATTGTTTTGTCATGAGCGATATGTGCAAGAACCCTCAACTCAATCTGGCTGTAGTCACCATCAAGAAAAACAAAACTGTCATCACTCGGAACAAAAACTTTCCGAAGCTCTCTTCCCAAACTTAACCTCACAGGAATATTTTGCAAATTCGGTTCCACGCTCGAAATTCGCCCTGTCGCTGCAATCGTCTGCATAAACGTCGAATGAATCTTAGAGCTCTCTTTGTCTACAGTCGCAAGCAACCCCTCAACATAAGTCGATTTCAATTTCATGTATGTCCTAAATTCCAAAATTTTATTGATAATGGGGTCTTTGTCTTTCAGTTTTTCTAAAATATCCGCCGCTGTCGAGTACCCTTGCGTGGTTTTTTTACTACCTTTCAGACCTAGTTTTTCAAAAAGAATTTTACCAAGTTGCATCGGCGAATTAATATTAAATTCCTCACCCGCAAGAATATAAATCTCTTTGGTCAATTCCTCAAGATAGCCGTCAAGCACTTTTCCAAAAGCTATTAGTTCGTCACGATTCACTTTTATCCCAGAAATTTCCATGTCAAACAAAACTTCCGCAAGCGGAAACTCCATCTCAAAATAAAGCTTCTCTTGGTCGCTTTCTTTTAACTTGTTAAGAAGTATCGGGTAAGCACGAAATAAAATATCCGCTTGCGAAGCCGCAAAGTCAACCACTTCTTGATCCGATAAAGTCTTGATCGTCTTTTTGTTTTTGCCCTTGCCTACCAAAGCTTCTTCTGTTTTAAGCCCAGAAACTGCCCCATCCAAAAACATTTCTGCAATGTCTCCACACAAGTATGACCCCGCTTTCGAATCCAAAATATAAGCCGCCAAGCTTATATCAAAAATTATATTATTTATCTCCATGCCAAGCTTTTTCAGTTGCGTTTTGTCTTTCTTTGAATCAAGCATAATTTTTCCAACATTTGAGATAAATAATTCTTGCGAGTCCTTAAAATATTCCGACGGTACAAAAACGCCTTCGCAAGTTGAAGATGCCACACTGTAGCCAATGCACTCGTCTTGTAAATAAGTGAGCCCAATTGCAAATTCCTTTTCTGCAACCAACTCACCAACTAACTTTTTCAATTCATCCACAGATTTTATCATTTTGTAATTTGAATTTGCTTCAGGTTCTTTCACGCTTGCGGTCTTTAAAAATCTTTCAATGATTGTACGAAACCCTAGTCGCTTTACTTCTTCCAGTGCTTCTTCATTATACAAATTATTGGCAAGCATGGACTCAAAATCTATTTTTATATCCGCATCTATAATGATTGTCGCCAATTCTTTGCTTAAAATCGCCTGTTCTTTATACGTTTCCAAATTTTCCGAGGCTTTTTTCGGCTTAATCTCCGCCGCATTTGCAATAGCATTCTCTATGGTTTTATAATCTTGAATGATTTTCGTTGCCGTCTTTTCGCCGATTCCCGGTACACCCGGAATATTATCGCTTGCATCGCCCATTAACGCCTTTACATCAATGTACTCTATCGGCGACACACCCATTTTCTCAAGAACGTCCGCCGCAAAATAATCTTCGACTTCCGTTTTGCCCGCTTTTGTTTTCGGTATCCTAATCTTTATTGTTTCAGTCGCAAGCTGCAATAAATCTCTGTCGCCCGAAATCACCACAACTCGGTGTCCGTTCTCCTCAGCTTTTTTCGCAAGCGTTCCCAAAATATCGTCTGCTTCATAACCTTCTTGCTCAAAAGTAGCCACTTCCATTTTCCTTAACATATTTTTAAGCAGCGGAAGTTGTGGTCTCAATTCTTCTGGCATTGACTTTCTAGTTCCCTTGTATTCCCCATACATCTTGTGTCTAAACGTCGGTGCCGGTAAATCAAAAGCTACGGCAACTCGCTCTGGTTTTTCCTCATCGTATAATCTAAAAAAGATATTCAAAAATCCATAAACCGCATTGGTATACTCGCCATCTTTGTTAGTGAGCAACGGCAAACCATAAAATGCTCTGTTTATGATGCTGTTTCCATCAATCAACATTATTTTCATTTTCATTCTCCAATTCTAAATTTATCTTGGCTGTTTGAATTAGTATATACCTTTCGTAAAAAAAACTCAAATAAAGTATTGACTTTTAAAAAAAATTTGATATACTAAATTTAGAACTAATAATGATTATCAATAACTAATATTTCTAAGGAGGAATTATCATGAAGAATTGGGTTTGCAATATTTGCGGTTACGTACACACTGGGGACACAGCTCCAGATCAATGTCCAATGTGTAAAGCACCAGGTTCAAAATTTACAGAACAAAGCTCCGAGGGTCTTGTGTTTGCTGACGAACACAGAATCGGCATCGCTAAGGATATTGATCCAGAAATAATCGAAGGCTTACGCATGAATTTTATGGGCGAGTGTACAGAAGTTGGAATGTATCTTGCAATGAGCCGCCAAGCGGATCGTGAAGGTTATCCAGAAGTTGCAGAGGCTTACAAGCGTATCGCTTTTGAAGAAGCGGAACACGCAGCAAAATTTGCAGAGCTTCTTGGCGAAGTAGTAGACGTTTCCACCAAGAAAAATCTTGAAATGCGTGTAGCAGCAGAGCACGGTGCAACTCAAGGCAAAAAAGACCTCGCAGTAAAAGCAAAACAATTGAACTTAGATGCAATTCACGATACAGTTCACGAAATGTGCAAGGACGAAGCAAGACACGGCATGGCTTTCCAAGGGTTGTTAACTAGGTATTTTAAGTAAGCCGACCTCAACGGCTATAACGGCTCACCTACTCCCTGCAACCCGCATAAAATAGCGGTTTGTAGGGAGTTTTTATTTGCCAGTTCTAAGTACACGGTACGCAGCTTGAATCAGTATATCTGGCACTTGATAAAAATTCGTGAGCACTCGTTAGGTACTTGCAATATTGGGCGGATTTTATTTAATCAAAAAAAACACAAAGCTGCTAGAATTTTTGCGAAAAATGTGCTATGCTTGAGTGAGGTTTAATATTTTTCGGGAGGGTACGCTTTGGATTATGAAGAACTAAAGAGCATTGGCGTTATGCGAACAATGCCAAAAGAAGAAGCTGTCTATATTGAAGGGGAAAAAAACTACAGTATATATTTAATTTTGTCGGGTACGGTTGGGTTGTATACCAATGTAATGAAGCAGCAGGCCTCTGTGAAAAAAGCGACTTTGCAACAGGGCGACTTTTTTGGCGAGATGAGCCTAGTTGACCCGAATCGCAACTTTGATACAGCCATCGCAGAAACGGAAATTACTATTCTGGTTGTCAACCGGATTCATTTTAATAGATTGCTCTTGAGCAGGCCAGAGATCACCATGGGTATTGTTAAGACGCTTAACAGTAGAATTAAATCTCTCGCAGATGAAACGACAACTTTTAGAACAATCGCTGCGACCGGCTTAGCGGAGAGCAACAAGTTGACTGATGAAGATAAAACGATAACGCAAAGTGCCATTAATCAAAAAATCCGAGATAACCTTCAAGGTTCAGACCGTGCTACGAGTGTAAAAGACACCTCGCAACCAGGTTCGGCTACTGCCAATCTTCGTGCTCTTCTCAAACAAATTGATGTTGAGCTTGAGCCGCTGGCATCAGCCGAGTCAGATTTACCTAACTTGAAAAAATATGCGATTACCGCACCAGCAAAATACTACTCATGTCTAATGGAAAAGCGTATGAAATGCCCTATTTGTGGTTTTGAATTCAAAGACCACATTCCAAAGTCTAATAAGCTGGTTATCACGAACGTCATGAAAGACTTCCGCAAGAAGTACGAAGATTTTGACATGACTTGGTTTTCCATCGTTGCGTGCCCAAGTTGTAACTATGCCGACGAAACAGACAGCTTTGCTTCGGTTGAAACTTCAGAAAGAAAAACCATCTATGTGAAACGTTACAGGGGCAATGAAATCATTTTTAAAGGGCATGACGAGGTGCGTTCAATAGACGATGTCATTCTTACTCATTACCTTGCAATCGAAACTGAGAATCTTGTTAACCCAGATGGCTTAAAGCTAGCACGGCTATGGCATTCTTTGTGTTGGCTCTACAACGACGTCGGCGATATGTCGCTTGCGAAAAAGACGGCTGCAAATGCATTGCATTACTATAGAGAGATTTTCTTGCAGAACGCCAGCAAATTCAGCCTCCGTGAAGAGCAAGCGAACCATCTCATGATGGGCGAGTTGTCATTGCTCATGGGCAACCTGAAAGCGGCATTTTTGCACTATAATTATGTAATAACGCTTGGAAGCGATGGAAATTATAAGTTTTTACAGCAAGCAGAAACTTCCATTGCTGCGTTACAAGAAGCTAATTAAAAAATAAATTGTAATAAATACATTGCCTGTTCGCTGACTACACTGTATGGCTAAAATCCGTATCTTATACTTTTTATCACAGCAAATGGCAGCTACTAACTTAGAAATTTATACGGGGGGCGAAAAAGATGACTCTATGGAATAATAATTTATTAATAAATGTACCCGAAATTGATGCACAGCATAAAAAACTAATTGAAGCAATCGACGAATTAATGGACGCTTGCTTTAAGGGACAGGGCAAAGACAAAATAGAGAAAACACTTCGCTTTGTCATTGACTATACTAAGAAACACTTTTCAGATGAAGAGAAATTACATATTCAAAACGCATACCCAGAAGCGGCGGCACACAAGCAACTTCATGTTGGCTTTATAACAGCCATTACACAATTAGAACGTGACTTTAAGGTAGAGGGTGCAACACCGGGGCTATCCATTAAACTTAACAAAGTTTTGATGGATTGGCTAATCGCCCATATAACCGTTCAAGATAAAAAATACGCAAATTTCATAAGGAAGAATGCTTGACAGGCACAAATTCTTACTATACTATAGAACCCAAACACAAGGAGGCGTGAATTTATGATAAACCTAAACACTTTATCAACTGCATATTATCTTTATTCACTTAAAGCTTATTGTAAAAATGGGCTCATTTTCCTATGTGTTGATATGGTGGATTAAGATTTGCACGTAACCATACTAATATTTAGCGATTTGCAAGCTCATGTGAGCTATGCAAGTCGCTTTTTTTGTACTCAAAAAGGAGGCGTAGTTATGAATGATAATGAAAAATTAATGCGTATTAAAGAAGTGGCTGTTCAAATATTTTCGGAGGAAGGGTTAAACGAAAAATTATCAAAGGGGAAACCTCTAAAAATCAAATTGGGAGCCGACCCATCCCGACCAGACTTGCACCTTGGGCATTCGGTGGTTTTAAGACAACTGAAATTGTTTCAAGAACTGGGGCATGAGATATATTTTGTCATCGGTGATTTCACTGGAATGATCGGCGACCCAACCGGCAAAAGCAAAACAAGACCTTCCCTCACCTTGGAAGAAACTCGCAAAAGCGGAGAAAGTTATTTTAAACAGGTAACAAAAATTCTTGACCCAGATAAAACACACATTGTATACAATTCGGAGTGGCTTGAAAAAATGAATTTTGCCGATGTCATTTCGCTGGCTTCTAAATACACGGTGGCAAGAATTATGGAACGAGATGATTTTAAAAAGAGGTTTTCAGAAAACCAGCCGATTGGAATGCACGAACTGCTTTACCCTTTGGTGCAAGGCTACGACTCAGTTGCGCTTCACGCCGACATTGAAGTCGGAGGAACAGACCAAACCTTTAACCTGTTAGTCGGCAGATATTTGCAGTCAGATTATGGGCAAGTTCCTCAAGAGGTCATTACCTTCCCCTTGTTAACAGGACTCGATGGCAAAGAAAAAATGAGCAAGTCTCTTGACAATTATATCGGCATTGATGAAGCAGCGGACTCCATGTTCGAAAAATGTATGAAGGTACCTGATGAATTGATGCTCGATTACTTTGTATTAACAACTGATACTACAAAACAGCTTGCGGAAGAAATTATAAAAGGCGATATAAGAGCTGCACATTTTCAATACGCCAAGCAAATCGTAACCATGTACCACAATGAGGAAGCGGCCAACAACGCTTTTGAGCGTTATATGGAAGTCGCAAAAGGCGTGATCCCCTCGAGGGTTACCGTTTACAATACAGATTTGCACGAGCTTAATATTTGTGAAATTCTAAAACTTGCAGCATTTGCAAAATCAAACAGTGAGGCAAAGCGAAACATTGCGGGGAGAGGTGTAAAACTAGACGGCGTTCTCGTTGAGAATTATGAAATGATGGTGAAGTTAGATGAGCCTGTCATTATTCAATTTGGTAAAAATAAGTTTGCAAAAATACAATTCGGACAAAATTTATAAATAACACTTGACAATAATTTTAAATTGAGTACAATGTAATTATACCAAATACAGTTTAACTCGATTTAAGGGAGAGTGCGAAATGAATTTATTTGATTTAACAGTGAAAGATGCAGAGGGCAACGATGTAAACTTATCCACTTATAAAAATAAAGTTCTTCTTATTGTCAACACAGCAACGGGTTGCGGATTTACGCCGCAATATGATGGGTTACAAGATTTGTACGATAAATACAAAGACCAAGGTTTTGAGATTCTTGATTTTCCTTGCAATCAATTCGGCAACCAAGCACCAGGAACAGAAGAAGAAATTGTCAGCTTTTGCACGGGGCGTTACGGCATTACATTTAAGCAGTTTGCAAAAATTGATGTAAACGGCGAAAAAGAAAGTCCCGTGTTCACTCACCTCAAGTCACAGAAAAGCGGAACCCTCGGCAGTAAAATAAAATGGAATTTCACAAAGTTTCTGGTAAGCAAAGACGGCGTTGTCGTATCAAGGTATGCACCAACAAAAGCACCTAGTGCAATTGATAAAGATATTGCAAAACTCATTGGGGGTAAATAACATGAGGCATAGCTATAAAACAAAAGATACTTGCTCAAGCAAAATAGAATTTGAACTAGACGGCGATGTGGTACGCAATATTGAATTTGTTGGTGGTTGCCGTGGAAACCTACAGGCACTCGAGAGATTGCTCGACGGCTTAACTGTTTCTGAAATAGAAGGAAAGTGTGGCGGTATTCTTTGTGGTCGCCGCCCTACTTCTTGCACCGACCAGTTATCTGTCGCTGTGCGTAAAGCGTACAATGAAACTAATCACTCTACAGGGGCATAACATTATAGCGATACATTTAAAGGATACTCACCATGAGCTATCCTTTTTTTATTAAGAAAAATTATATTATTGACTTTAATAAAGTTAAACTATATACTTAATTTTGTTAAGGAGGTGTGCGAATGCCGATTCATGTTGTTCCTGAATGGATGATTAATTTGGAAGATGAGGATATCGTATTCATCAAAAAATTTTTACAATCTTCTGGTTCGCTAAAAGACATTGCAACTCAATATGGCGTGACTTACCCAACCGTTAGGCTGCGTTTGGATCGACTGATACAAAAAATTCAAATAAGCGACGACACCTCTAATGAACCATATATTGGTTTGATAAAAAGACTTGTCGTTAATGAAAAAGTCGATTTTGACACTGCGAAACTTTTGATTTCGGAATATAAAAAAACGATGGGAGATAGATTATTATGACAAATACGCTGGTTGCACTTATTCTGCTTATTATTTTTATTGCTGGAATTATCGCTCTCCAAGTTTTTCTTTCTAAGGCAGCAAATAAATGGCTGGGTTTCATATTGCCTGCTATCCATGTGGTTTTTTCACTGCTAGTTGTTTTTGGTCAAGCCATGTTTGCACCAGGCCTAGACATGGTATTCACTATTCTCTATATCTTTTTGATATTTAACATTCCGACGGTAATACTGCTTGCAATATACGCTGCCTGCAGAGGAAACAGAAAAAGGAATTTGTCTCTTGAAAAAATGAGTGTTCAAGATTTAGAATAATTCAGACAATGATATGCGGAGGCCGTATTCTGTAAAAACACCAGGGAGGTCTTTGCTATGAAAAGAAAACGAATACTTAACAGTATCATTGAATGGTCGAAATGTTTGGTTGGTGCGTTGGCATTTGCATTTGTGGTAAATAATGCGTTAGTTGTAAATGCGGAAGTAGTATCTCCGTCGATGGAGAGTACAATTATGACGGACAGTAGAATCATTGGCTCGAGATTGGCTTACTTAACCGACGAACCCCAGCGATTCGATATAATTGTTTTTAAATTTCCAGATGACGAATCCTCTGACCCATTTGTCAAAAGAATAATCGGACTGCCTAACGAAAAAGTGGAAATCAAAGACGGCAAGGTTTTTATCAATGATTCCACTACCCCACTCGATGATTCCTTCATCAATGAGGCTACTGGGGGAAATTACGGCCCTTACTTTGTTCCATCGGGCAGTTATTTTGTTCTAGGTGATAACCGCAACAATTCCGTCGACTCAAGGGCATGGAACAACAAATTTGTAGCAAAAGAAAAGATACTTGCTAAAATCCTTGTCGAGTATTTTCCGAAAATTAAGGTGTTCAACTAAAACCGTTTGATTCAAAGTAGGTTTACTGAAATCTTAATGTATTGAGTGAGGTCGGCCTGTTGATTGTAAAGCCGAAATGAGTCAGCTTAACTCTGCTTACCGAAATCATAGAGATAGATTTCGGTTGGTGGAGTTTTTATTTCACTATTGACTTTGGTGCTACTCC
>JAVBKL010000018.1:0-13464 GCA_031554055.1 Eubacteriales bacterium
TATTGTCGGGACTTTTCATGGGTCTTGCAATTGCCTCCAAGTGGCCAGGTATCTATGCTTCGATGGGACTTGCAACCGTTTTTTTCATGGGCTTATTTTATAATCGAAAAAGAATTGGCTCTAAAAAAATAACATTAACCATCGTTTCATGTTTTATCTTCTTTGTAACTGTTCCGCTCGTGATTTACTGTGCTTCCTATATTCCGTACCTAAAGGCACCATATATGAACGGCTTTGCGAGCATTTTTCAAAATCAAATAGATATTTACAGCTATCATTCAAACCTTGAAGCCACCCACCCTTATTCGTCTTCATGGTGGCAATGGCCTCTCGACATAAGACCTATTTTTTATTATGTTGACAATGTCGGTGACCTAAAAGAAGGAATTAGCTCCTTTGGAAACCCTGTTGTTTGGTGGGGCGGGCTTATTGCATTGATATTTGCTGTATTTACATATGCCAAGCGGATAGACAAGAATTTGATTTTTTTATTTGTAGCGATTCTTGCACAATTTTTGCCGTGGATCGTTATAGATCGTTGTACTTTTATTTATCACTACTTCCCAAGTGTACCGTTTTTAATATTAATTTTTGCATATGTATTAAAACTAGAAAAAGCTAAAATAACTGCGTGTGTTGTTGCAGTCTGTGCAGTGATAACATTTGTGATGTTCTATCCAGTTCTTAGCGGTATGCCAATCAATCCGACTTATGTTAAGGATTTCCTCGAATGGCTTAGCACTTGGCAACTCATTTAGCAATCTATGAAAGGAAGTATGGAATGACTCCAACCTATTCTATTGTAGTACCTGCCTATAACGAAGAACTGGTAATTACAGAATCTTACAAGCGACTCACAAACATTTTAAACTCTTTAAACGATAGCTATGAGTTGATTTTTATTAATGATGGAAGTCGTGACAAAACCGCACAAATTATTTTCGAGCTTACCCAAAAAGACACCCGCGTTAAGCTTATCAATTTTTCAAGAAATTTTGGACATCAGGCCGCCATTACCGCTGGCATGGATTACGCCAAGGGAAAAGCTATCATCATTATCGACGCCGATTTGCAAGACCCTCCCGAAGTGATGCTTGAGATGGTAAAACTCTGGAAAGACGGATATGAAGTTGTTTACGGCAAACGCAACAAACGCAAAGGCGAAACAATTTTTAAAAAAGCGACAGCAAAAATGTATTATCGTTTTTTAAAGCAAATGACCAATGTTGATATTCCAGTTGATACAGGGGATTTTAGGTTGATAGACCGAAAAGTATGTGACGCCATGAAAACGCTTCATGAAAAGAACAGGTATGTTCGTGGATTGGTTAGCTGGGTTGGATTTAAGCAGACATTTGTAGAATATGCAAGAGAAGAACGTTTTGCAGGAGAAACCAAGTATCCTTTTAAAAAAATGATCAAGCTTGCCCTAGACGGAATTACAGCTTTTTCTTATAAGCCGCTGAAATTTGCTACGACACTCGGCTTCGTAATTTCTGTTTTCAGTTTTGTATACTTGCTTATCATTATCTATCTGAAATTTTTCACAGCAAGTACCGTAACAGGTTGGGCATCCACAGTGAGTATCATCTTGCTTTCACAAGGAATCATACTCATGATTTTAGGATTAATGGGAGAATATATCGGTAGGATTTATGAAGAAATAAAGGACAGACCCATTTACATTGTAAGCGAAATTATTGATCAATCAAGCGAAAGTGACAAATAAATAAAACTCCGAATACAACAAAACGAGAGAAGGCGTATGCCAACTCTCGTTTTTGTTGTGATTTACTCTTCCGCAAATTGACTGTTATACAAGTCTGCATAAAAACCTTTTTGCTCAAGCAATTCGTCATGCGTGCCTTGCTCAATGACGGTTCCTTGGTTCATAACTAAAATCCTATCCGCATTCTTAATGGTAGACAACCTGTGTGCAATTACAAAACAGGTACGTCCTTCCATCAGTCTGTTCATTGCTTTTTGAATTAAAACCTCTGTTCTTGTGTCCACATTTGAAGTTGCTTCATCAAGAATTAAGATTACAGGGTTTGCAAGAATCGCTCTTGCAATTGTCAGAAGTTGTTTCTGTCCTTGCGAAATATTCGAAGCCTCCTCATTAAGCAGAGAGTCGTAGCCATCAGGCAAAGTCCTGATAAACTTATCTGCCTTTGCAACCCTTGCCGCTTGAATAACTTCTTCGTCCGTTGCATTTTCATTTCCATATTTTATGTTATCAAAAATCGTTCCGTTAAATAACCAAGTGTCTTGCAAAACCATACCAAAATATTTTCTTAAATCGGCTCTTGCCATGTCTGCAATATTAACGCCATCAATATAAATACCGCCGCCGTTTAGCTCATAGAAACGCATCAAGAGATTTACGATTGTGGTTTTTCCCGCACCTGTAGGTCCTACAATTGCAATTGTCTGTCCACTCTTCACGTCAATGCTCATGTCTTCAATGAGAGGAGCATCTGCTTTATAACTAAAGTTAACGTGATCAAAATTAACTACGCCACTCACCTTTTCAATATGAACAGGGTTCTCAACGTCTTTCACTTCTTCTTCCTCTTCCAAAATTTCAAACACACGCTCAGCCGATGCAATTGTGGATTGCAAAACATTCGCTATGTTCGCTATTTGTGCAAGTGGTTGCATAAAGTTGTTTGCGTATTGAATAAAGGCTTGAATATCACCGATTTTAATTTGGTTGTTGGCAACGAAAATTCCTCCGACGACGCAAATGGCAACATATCCGAGCCGATTCACAAAATTGAGTGCGGGAAAAATAATGCCGCTCATAAACTGCGCTTTCCAACCAACTGAATACAATTGTTTGTTGAGTTTTTGAAACTCACCAATGGACTCTGTTTCGTACCCAAAGCCTTTTACAATTTTATGCCCTGTATACATTTCTTCCACATGACCATTCAGCTCACCAATTATTTTTTGTTGTTCGGCATAGAACTTTTGTGAGCGTTTCACAATTTGCATCATGATAAAAGAAGAAAGCGGTAAAATCATTAAGGCAATCAGTGTCAAAATTGGGCTAATCGAAATCATCATGACGATTGTTCCAAGGATCGTTACAACAGAGGTGATGGTTTGCGTCATGCTCTGCTGCAAAGTCTGGGCAATGTTATCCATGTCATTGGTAACACGACTCAAAATTTCACCATGCGTTTTTGTATCAAAGAATTTCAAAGGCAATCTGTCCAGCTTTTCTTTCACATCATTACGCATTTTGAAAACTGTATTTTGTGCAACGTCTGACATGACATATGCCATGATAAACGATAACAAACTACTGAACACATACAGAACGATCAATATAATGATAATCCTACCAATGTACTCCATGTCAAACATTGGAATCGGCGTGTTTCTTAGGTCTGCAATCACCGATGGGTGTGCGTTGCTGCGAATAGCCGTTTGCAACTCAAAAATATAAGTTATCTTTGCAATCAAGCCATCGCCAAGCTTTGTAGTTGCTTTACCCATAATTTTGGGGCCAACGATTGCAAATGTGGTGCTTAATATCGCTAATACAAAAACTGCATAAAACTTGACTTTCTGTGGAGCTAAGTAATTGATAAGTTTTTTCAAGGTTCCTTTAAAATCCTGTGCTTTTGAAACTGGGCCTCTAGCCATTGGAGGGCCGCCGCCCATAGGTCCCTGTTTTTTGGGAGGGGTTTTGGATTCGCTCATTTTAACTCCTCCTCTGAAAACTGTGACGCAACAATTTCTTTATAGACTGTACAATCTCTTAGTAATTCGTCATGCTTGCCGATTCCAACAATTTTTCCATCTTCAAGAACGATGATTCGATCTGCGTCCATTATGGTAGAAATTCTTTGTGCAACAATCAAAACCGTTGAGTTTAAAATTTCCGATTTTAGTGCCGCTCGAAGTTGTGCATCTGTTTTTAAGTCGAGTGCGGAAAAGCTGTCATCAAACGCATAAATTTCTGGCTTGCGAATGACTGCTCTCGCAATCGAAATACGTTGTTTTTGACCACCGGAAACATTTGTACCCCCTTGGGCAATGTCTGAATCAAACCCTTGTGGCATTTTTGAAATAAAATCATATGCTTGTGCTACCTTTGCCGCTTGTTCCACTTCTTCCATTGATGCGGTTTTATCGGCAAATCTAATGTTATCCGTAACCGTGCCAGAAAAAAGTACAGGGCCTTGTGGCACAAACCCAATTTTACCTCTTAAAGTATCTTGGCTAATCTCTCGAATATCCACATCATTAAGAGTAATTGAGCCTTCTGACACATCATAAAACCTTGTGATCAAATTGAGTAAAGTCGTTTTGCCCGAGCCGGTTCCGCCGATGATTGCAGTAATTTCGCCACAATTTGTTTCAAACGAAATATTTGAGAGTGCGGGCTGCTCTGCACCAGTGTAACTAAATCCAACATTGTTAAAAGCTAACTTTATTTTATCTTCGTTTAATTTTTTAGGATGAAGTGGATCTTTTATTTCTGAATCCACATCCAAAACTTCGTTAATACGTCCTGAAGAAACTTGAGCTCGTGGAATCATTACAAACATAACGGCAACCATAATAATCGAGAAAAGAATTGTCATGATGTATTGCATAAACGCCATCATATCACCAATTTGCATTGTGTTTTGACTAATCTTAATGCCGCCAAACCAAACCACTGCAAGTGTTGTAAAGTTGATAATCAACATCATAATTGGTTGCATAACTGCCATAATTCGATTCACTTTTATTGCTGTCTGGGTAAGCTCGCCATTTGCTTCCATAAATCTTACACGTTCAAACTCCATTTTGCTAAAAGAACGAATTACTCTGATTCCTGTTAAGCTTTCACGCATGGTAAGATTTAACTTATCAACTTTTTTCTGCATGACTTGAAAAAGAGGAACAACGTTTCTTGCAACCAAAACCATAATCGCAAGCAAAATAAATACGGATAAAAATAAAATCCAAATGAGCGAGTGGTTTTTTGAGTATGCCATTATAAATCCGCCGATACACATAATGGGTGAATACAGCATAAACCGGAACGCCATAACCAAAAAGTTTTGTACCTGTGTGATGTCATTTGTTGTTCTGGTAATCAGCGAGGCGGTTCCGATTTTGTCAAATTCATTTAAACTGTAGCCTTCCACTTTTGTAAACAGTTCATCTCTACAGTCACGACCAAACGACATGGCAATTCTTGCCGCAATAAAACTCGCCACCACCGAAAAAATCGAACCAGCCAAAGTTACAAAGAGCATGATTACGCCCTTGCTGGTGATATAATGTATATCGCCTTGCATCATGCCACGGTTTACAACATCAGACATGACATTGGGTAGATAAAGCTCACACATTGCCTGACCAAATAAAAAAACAAGTGCTAGAGCGATTTGCCATACATATGGCTCATAAAATCTTGATAGTAATTTTATCATGTCAAAACCAGTCCTTGCTTTAGTTTTCTAAAATTACAGGCATATTGTCAAAAAGAGTGTTTGCATGAGTTACTACAACTTGATCTGATTGAGTCATTCCTTTTAAAATCTCAACTTGCTCCGCATTGCGAAGACCAGTAAGCACTTCACGTTTTTTTGCAATTCCATTTTCTACCACAAAAACATAATTCTGTCCGTTGTTCTCAATCAATGCTGAAACAGGAACAAGAATACGTTGCTCACTCTTCACAGCGATGGTTGCGTGTGCTGATAAACCAGCCGAAATTTTATTTTCTGAGTTTACAACTTCAATCTCTATTGGGAAGTACGAACCTGTGTTTACAGAAATTGGTGCGATATTACTGATTTTGCCTTTTAAAACTTGGTCAGGGTAAATATCGACAACAACATCAATCTCTTGGCCAACTTTTACATATGGCAAAACCTCTTGAGAAATCGTGGTGTTTATTTTTAATAAATTCAAATCAGCAACTGTCAATAGCGTGGCACCTGCTGGAGCAATCTCACCGCTACCAATATTTTTATTAACCACTGTGCCATCTATTGGCGACTGAATGATTGCGTTTGATAACTGAACTGCGATTGTGTCAACAGAAGCTTGTGTCTGTGCCATTGTTGATGAACTTGCAGAATCAAATTGTTGTTTTGCCACATCGAACTTGCTTTGTGCCGCTATTTTTTGGTTCTTGGCTTGCGAGCCTTTTGTTTGGTTGAATGTGCTTAAAGCCGCTTCATACTTTGCTTGTGCCGCAAGAAGTTGGCTTTGTCCGCTGGAACCTATGGCCTGTTCGTACTGGCTTTTTGCTGAATCCAGTTTTGAAGTGGCAGAAAGTAGTGCAGTCTGTGTGGAAGTCGCTGCAACTTCATATTGGCTCTTTGCAAGTTTTAAAGCATTATCAGCTTTATCCATTTCTTGTTGAGAAACAGTACCGGCATTAAACAACACCGAAACCTTATTGTAACTGTCTTGTGTCGTATCCATATTTAGTTTTGCTTGATACATTTGTAAAGTGTTTTGTGCTTTTGTAGATTCTAAAAGCGCTTCAGCAGAATCTAAATTTATTTTTGACATGGATACCTGGTCTTTAATAGATGCTTGGGTTGTATCGAGTGCCGCTTTTGCAGCGTTCATGTTTACTTCCGCTAGTTTCACTTGGTCACTTATTGTTGTGTCGGTTGTATCAAGCGATGACTTGGCAGCGTCCATATTTACCTTAGCAAGAACAATCTGATCTTTGACCGCACTCAAACCTGCTTGTGCCTGTTTTAACTGAGCATCCAATTCTTTTGCATCAAGTTCAATAAGCACGTCGCCCTTTTTAACTTGTTGCCCTACTTCTGCATTGATAACTTTCACTTGACCCGATAATTTTCCGCTCACGTTTTCTGTTTTAGACGGCAACAAAACCCCAGCCACTTCAACATTGCTTTGTAATTCTCCGCTAGCTGCCTGTATCGTTTTTACTGAAATATCTTGTGCTTGTGGTGTACAACCAGTTAATGCCAACAACAATACAATTCCTACAAATTTCCTTTTCAAGTAAATTCCTCCTGACTAACTCTCTACTTTACGCTGATTTTAACTGTTGCATTAAAGCCTAATTTTAATGGTAAGCTTTCGATATTCGCTATATTAACCTTTACCGGTATGAGCTGTGTTACTTTCGAAAAGTTTCCGCTTGTGTTGAGTGATGGCATTGTGGAGAATGCGGATTGAGTCGCCTCGCCTATGCTATCAACATAGCCTGTAAACACTTTTCCAGGGTATGCGTCAATCTTTATACTCACTTTTTGACCTTCTTTGATTCTAAAAACATCTGTCTCTTCAACATTTGCTTTTATAAATAAATTGTTCGTATCAGCAACAACCGCAACTTGCATTCCTGGGGAGATTGTTTCGCCTTGTATGCAATTGGATTGCACTACTTTACCACTGATTGGTGTGCGAATTTCCGCTTTAGAAATTAAAGAATCTGCTGTTTGGCTCAAAACTTTTCCATTTAAGTCGTTACTTGAAATTAAAGTTTTTAAATCTTGGCGCCCAAGCACTTGGTCTTTTTCAACCAAATCGCCTTCTTTCACGAGCCAGTTCGCTACGTTTCCCGTTACAAGTGGTGTAATCGTAACCATGTTTGCACTCACAGAAGCATTTTCGGTTGTAAAGAAGTATGTGTTTGTATACCAAAAATTTCCACCCCAAGCCAACGCTCCTACTACGATTGCAGCTAAAATTACAACCCCAATCACTTTATTTTTACTCGATTTCTTTTTTGTAACTTCTGCAATTTCGGGTTTTTTGGACTCATTTTTAATGTCACTGCTCATTTTTTCTCGCCCTCGTTTTCGCTATATTTATTTAGGATTTTGGTGATTGTTTCTATACTTTTATTAAACTCGATAAAGTCATCGTCTGAAAATTTTTCAAACATTTTGGCAACTGACTCATATCTTGCCTTGGAACACTCCTGTTGATATTCTTGTCCTTTTTCCGTCAACTCAATCAATATTAGCCTTCTATCGCTTTCATCAAATTTCCGCTGCACATAACCTTCTTTGACTAATTTATCAACAATGGCTGTTAAATTCGGTTTCGAAATATGCAGCTTATTACTTATAATCGTCATTGACAACTCTTTTTCGTGACTCAAATAACTTAGAAGATGCATCTCAAAAAAATTCACACGGTTGTTTGAAAGCTGCTTGCCGAATCTTTTAAAATAATGCGGCATTTCAAAAATACTTTTTGCTAATTTCTGATATTCTTCTTTTTTCACATTCTCGCCTCCATTTCAAAAACAAATTAAGTTTTTAATAATACAAGTTATAATAGTTATGCATCTGAACTATTTTAATATATTACCACTTTTTTAAAAGTTGTCAATAGAAAATAAAAAAAAGAACAAAAACTTTTTTCAAGTTCTTGCTCTTATACTATTAAACTCCAATTTTACTTTCGACAAACAGAGCTACAAGTTCTTTATGCAGTTTTCCTTCATCTGCCATAGACATAAGAATCTTGTGAGCACCCTCTGGAGGAATCGCTCGCTTATATGGTCGATCCCTCGCAATTAATGCGTCATAAATATCCAAAATCGTTAAGATGCAAACCTCAATCGGCAAATCAGAAACATGGTTAGGGTAACCTGTTCCATCCAAAAATTCATGGTGCATGGCAGCCCACGTGGGAACGTTTTTGTAATAACGATTAAATTTTATATTCTTAAGCAGACGATCTGTGACTACAACATGTTCCCTCATGATTCCAAGTTCAAAAGTTGAAAGCGTCCCCTTTTGAATGGATAACGCAACCACATCATCCGAATCAAGAATGGGTTGTACACTTCCGTTTTCTGAAATATAACTAATTTCAGAAATTTTTAAAATTTGCTCAATCATATCGTCGCTGACAAAAGGTGCAGCATTTAAATTCTCTATTAATCCAATAATTTGGCTAAGCGTTATAATTTCATTTTCTAAATCATTTTGGGAAATCTCTTTTTTTAGCAAAGCAATCTCAAGTTGAAGTTTTTTTAGGCTGAATTTATATCGAATGCTATCAAGCCGCTGACCCAAACGAGTTGGCTTGTTCATAATTTCTAGTGGCGTCACAATTTTTCCGATGTCATGCAATAATGCCGCCATAACCAGTTGCTCTTGTCTGTTCGTGTTAAAGTAATATGCATGGTCTTTCCCCATTTTCTCGTTCAAAAAATCGCTAAACATCTGTGCATATTTTGCAATCATTTTTGTATGAGTCGCATTGTATGGAGTTCTTTCGTCAATGGCTGCTGACATAATTTTTACAAAAGAATTAAACTGTTCTTTTATTTCCACTGTATACTGAATGTTTGATAAAACAACTGCCGCAATGCTAGATACCGAACGTAAAACAGGATATAAATTCTCATCAAAAGCGATCACATCAGTTGTATCTTTGTCAAGTGCATTGATCAACTGGAGGACGCCAACCACCTCATTATTTACATTAACCAACGGAAAAACCAACATAGAAGTCGTCTTATACCCAGTAATTTTATCGTAATCCTTGGGGCCTTGAAAGTTGTATATGACATCCTCATAAACATCAGGAATATTTATGTACTCATTATTGATTGCACTCCGAGCACTTACATTTCTTGTATTGTTTCCCAGTTCAACAGGAGGCAACAAAATTTCATCGTCTTTCAATTTATAAATTTGAAGAGAGTCATTGTGCATAATTTTGAAATGCAATTTGTTGTCTTCGATCACGTAAAGCGTGCCAGCATCACAATTTGTGAGTTCACGCATCTTTGATAAAATTAAATTCAACAGCCGATAATAATCGGTTTCGCTGTTGATTGCAAAAATCAAATCTAAAATTTCCTGCCCACGAGCCATCTCAGTCGCTAACAAATCTATTCCTCATTTCAAGTTCTAGCTATCACTTGCAAGATAATTATAAACTAATATTATGGTAAAATCAAGTATAGTAATTGGCTCACCAAAACAACAAAAAACTGCTATTTCATTGGCACAGAAGCCAAGAAATAACAGTCCGTTTTCTAGTTGAAAATTAGTTTTACAACGTCATTATATGCCACTACAACACTAAGCAACATCAACAGCACAAAACCAATCCAATGCACTCTTCCCTCTTTTTCTGCGGAAACTGGTTTTCGCCTGATCATTTCAAGAATGATAAATGCAATTCGACCTCCGTCTAGTGCTGGAAGCGGTAGAAAATTCATAACGGCAAGGTTCGCACTGATGATTGCCATAAACGATGCCATTGTTCTTATTGTTGCTGATACACTAACTGCAGCGCTTTCATTATACGTTGTGCTAATCATATCTACAATTCCAATTGGCCCTGACATTTCTCGGAGCGATAAATTCATTGTGACCAATTGAGACACGCCATACAAGGTAACTTTGATGTAGAAAGAAATTCTAAAGAATCCGTTTGCTAGGCTTTCTGCAAGCCCCGCTTTTTCTATGCCTTCGGCTGTCGGCATAAAATATCCGGTTTTTCCATTTAACATGAACCCAATTTTATAATTTCCATCTTCATCTTTACGAGGTGCTATAACTTTTTCGATTTTGTTGCCATCACGTAAAATGGTGACGTCCATCGCTGTTCCTTTGCTTTGGCTAAGTGCAAAGGCTAAGTCCTCGTAAATGTTGATACGTGTTCCGTTGATTCCAATAATCCTATCGCCTGTTTGTAAACCCGACTCCATTGCTGCACTGTTCTCTACCACGCTTTTAACAACTGGCTCCGACAGGTTTGAAAAAAACACAAGACCTGTGAACAATATAAACGCAAGTAAAAAATTCATGAAAATACCAGCGAGCAAAACGATTAATCTCTGATGCAAGGGCTTGCTATTGAAAGCTCTAGGGTCTGCATTGCCATCGTTTTCACCAAGCATCGCACAAAATCCGCCAAAAGGAAACAACCGAAGCGAATATACAGTATCGCCCTTTTTTACACTAGCAATTTTTGTACCCATCCCGATTGCAAATTCTTCGACCAAAATGCCACTTCTTCTGGCAGCAATAAAGTGCCCTAGTTCGTGAATAAAAATCAAGAAGCCAAAAATAAAAATTGAAACAATTACGGACATGAACCAACCACCTTCCTTTTTTTAAATTCTGTCCAGGATAAACGCTCTACCCCATTTATCTGCGTCAAGCACATCGCAGATGTCAAAGCTATACTTTACAGTATATGTATTCATTGCCAATTCTATTAATTCTGGTATTTGTAAAAAACTAATTTTTTCTTTTAAAAATAAATCCACTAACACTTCATTTGCCGCATTCATAACCGTGGGCATGGTTCCACCAACTGCAATCGCATCAAAAGCCAGTCTCAAGCAAGGAAAAGAAAGCAAGTCTGGTTCTTCAAATGTTAAATGATTCCGTAGAAGGAAGTCAACCTTCGGAAAGCTATTTCTAGGTCGATTAGGATAACTCAACGCATATTGAATCGGCACTTTCATATCAGGCTCACCAAGTTGTGCAATGATTGAGCCGTCACAGAATTCTACCATGGAATGAATCACGCTTTGTGGGTGAACCAAGGGTTGTATCTGCTCTTTCTTTAAATCGAACAACCATTTCGCTTCAATTACTTCGAGCCCCTTGTTCATGAGTGTGGCAGAATCAATCGTAATTTTTGCACCCATTGACCAATTCGGGTGTTTTAATGCATCTTTTGCGGTCACCTTTTTCAAGTCACCTGTTGTCTTTCCTCTAAATGGCCCACCAGAAGCTGTTAAAATTATTTTGCTTATCTCGTTGTTTTCATTGCCTCTTAAGCATTGTAGGATTGCAGAATGCTCGCTGTCAATCGGCAGCATGGAAACATGGTTCTCTTTTAACAACTTCATGATGATTTCGCCAGAGGTAACAAGCGTTTCTTTGTTTGCCAGTGCAATTTGTTTTTTTGCTTTGATAGCCGCAACTGTTGGTTCAAGCCCAATGTTTCCGACCAGTGCATTCACAACTACATCGACAGAAGGCGACGTTGCTACTTCCAAAAGACCTTCCATACCAAAAAGCACAGTAATATCTGTATCAGATAATTTCTGTGCTAATAATTCGGCTGCATCTTCGTTAAGCATAACAACCTTTTCCGGAAGGTACTTTCTTGCCTGTTTTTCAATTAATTCCACATTTGTGTGAGCTGTAAGTGCAACAACTTTATAATCCTTTAAATTATCGACAACCTGTAAAGTCTGTGTTCCGATTGAACCAGTCGAACCTAAGATTACTATTTTCTTCATTTAATCATTTCCTTATCATTGACTTTTAATTTATGCAAAATTAAGCAAAACAAACATGACAATATAAACGATTGGTGCCGTAAAAAGTATGCTGTCAAATCGATCAATCACGCCGCCATGCCCAGGAATCAGTTTCCCATAATCTTTGATGCCTGTAGAACGTTTGATTGCAGAAGCTGCCAAGTCGCCAAACTGCGAGAAAATTGCACCAACTGCCGCAGTGATTGTACAAAATGCAATGATGCTAATATCTTCGACTGAGAAAAATTTTGAAACAACCAAGCCATAAATTGCAGCAATCAGAGCCGCACCAACTACTCCACCAATGGAACCTTCAATTGTTTTCTTTGGGCTAAGTTTTGGTGTCAGTTTATGCTTACCGATTGTGACGCCTGTAAAGTATGCGAACGTATCACAGCCCCAAGCCGAGATAAATATGAGCCAAACAAAGTACTCGCCATACGAATATTGGCGAACCAAGTAAATAAACGACATTAAAAATGCCACATAAAACAATACAAAAGTTGCAATTGCACAATCATAAATATTTATTTTTTCGTGTAACACAACCATGAGTATTAAAACTGCAATAATAAATAAAGACGTAAACATCAGCATAAACGTACTAAAATGCTTTTGAATGGTCATTAAATAAATTGCAGAAAAAACCGAACCCACATTTCCAATCATAAAAAAATAGGTTGCAGCAAAAAAATATGAAATACATCTCACCATTTGTTTGCCTTTTAAAGTAGCATTAAATACTTCGTTCATTCCAATAACAGCAAGAACAAAAAGCCCAAACTGCAACGGAACGCCACCTACTACAACAAAAGCTGCCATGATCGGAAAACCTATTAACGACGTTATAATTCTTTTAAGCAAATTCATCATCCTCAAAATATGTCTTAGCAGCAATTCTAAATCAAAGTTAAAATCGAGTTAGACACCGCCAAAACGTCTATCTCTTTTTTGATAATGAGCAATCGCATTAATTAAATCATCAATTTTAAAATCTGGCCAAAGTTTATCCGTAAAGTAAAATTCAGAATATGCCGTTTGCCAAACTAGAAAATTGCTTGTTCTCATTTCTCCACTGGTTCGAATTACAAGTTCTGGGTCAGGAATATCTGTCGTATCCAAAAACGAACTAATTGTCGCTTCTGTAATTTCATCAGAACTTTTATTTTCTCGCAAAAAAGAATCGTACATTTTTTTTGCAGCACGAACAA
>JAVBKL010000002.1:0-14159 GCA_031554055.1 Eubacteriales bacterium
TCCATTTGCAATCATTTTAGTTTCGGGACTTTATCTTTGTTCTCTCGTAGTCAAAGATGAAAGTTTAAGTGGAAATTAAACTCCACACAAAAAACGAGCTTTCCCCATGGGGTAAACTCGTTTTTTGTGTCGTTCTCCTTATTCAGGTCTTAGTAAGCTTTTTCCTTCTTCGGAGAAATAAACGACGGCATATCAAGCCCCGCCATGCTATAAATGTCGCTGAGTGGAGGGAGGGATTTTAACAACCCAGAAGCAAAGTTTGCGGTTTGGGTTTTGCCGTTTTCTGTGTTGCCGCCGTCCCAAACAGTAACTTTATCAATTTTAAGATTCGAAATTGCTTTTGCCTGTACATCAACTATATCTTGCAACTTGTCAGTGATCATCATTTTAACAGCACCGTCAACATCGCCGTTTGCCGCTGTGATAATTTGCAACATACCAGCCGCTTGTGCACGAAGAATTGCTTCGGTACCACGGGCTTCTGCTTCCATTTTTGCATACAACGCATCGGCTTCGCCTCGTGCCACACGTCTGGTTTGCTCGGCGGTTGCTTCGGCTTCAATCTCGAGTTGTCTTTTTTCGATTTCGGCTTTTACGATGATATTGGCTTCGTAGGTAGCCTTTTCACGTTCGGCACGAACAAGCTCGGCACTTTTTTCTGCGGAATATGCTTCTGCAAGAGCTTGAGCGGCTTGCACTTTTTCGGAGGCATTCGCACGTTTTTCGGCTTCGGCTTCTCTCTCACGCAAGGTTGCGTTTGAACTTGCAATTTCCATTTGTGCTTCGTTCTCGCCTTTTACTGCGATGGAGTTTGCCACACTCACTCGCACCCTCTGGTCTTTTTGGGCTTCGGCTTGTCCGACGGTACCGTCACGGTCTTTTTCTGCAACAGAACGTTTTGCATCATTGATTGCTTGTGCAGCCGCTTCTTTTCCGAGTGCTTCGATGTATCCGGATTCATCAGAAATATCTGTCACGTTTACGTTGATAAGTCTTAAACCAATTTTTTTGAGTTCGGATTCCACGTTGAGCGAAACGGCCTCTAAAAACTTTTCACGGTTGGTATTGATTTCTTCAATGTCCATAGTGGCAACCACCAAACGAAGTTGACCGAACAAAATATCTTTCGCAAGTTCTTGCACATCGGAATGTTTAAGTCCTAAAAGTCTTTCTGCCGCATTTTGAATCACGCCAGTCTCGGTGGAGATACCAACTGTAAATCTTGAAGGTACATCAATACGGATATTTTGGCGGGACAATGCACTTTTTAAATCAACTTGAATGGAGATTGGTGTTAAATCCAAATATTCGTAAGCTTGAATAACCGGCCAAATAAATGCGGCACCACCGTGAATACATTTCGAACTGCGTGTGGAACCATCGTGGCTGTTTCCGACTTTTCCATAAATGACCAAGACTTGATCGGACGGACATTTTCTGTAACGAGAGAGAAACAGAATGATTGTTCCAAAAAATAGAACGACGATAATGACAATGATGGCTAAAGCAATTTCAAAACCCATGCACATACACCCCTTTTAATTTTTTTAATTTTAGTTTTTCTCGACAACTAAAATATTATTTTCTAAAATGTCAGTTACTCGCACGCTAGCGCCTGTTGGAATAGCCTCTAGGTCATTGGTAACTGCAGAGAACTCTGTTAAACGTTCTTGGATAATTAAATTTACCTTTCCTTTGCCTTTGTTGCTTGCAGGAATTGTTAAATAGACTTCTGCTGTTTCTCCCAGTGCTCTTTTAATTTGCAAGTTTCCAGAGTGTTGTAATGAGATAAGCCATTTAATTAAGTAAGCAATCGCAATGAGTGCAATAAAACCGAGTAAAGTAGATAATATTAATGTGATAAGTTTAGGCATACCAGATTGTGAAATGATCAGTCCACTTAGTCCAAAGGTGCTTGTAAAAGCTAAGATTCCTCGGACAGAAAACAATTTAAGTCCAGCATCTAAATGGTCAGTGTGCCCCCCAACATCGTCAGGAACATCGAAGTCAGAATCGGAGTCGCTGCCGCCAAGTCCAAAAATTAGTCCAATGGTTTGAATTGTAAGAATAAGAATTGAAGGTGCTGCAATGACTGCAAAAACTTGTTCAAGAAAATCTAAAGACGACCACCAATTTACCATTCGCTCACTCCCTTGAGGTAATTAATATTTACCCTAAGTATAAGTCAAAGATAATAAAATGTCAATAGAAGAAAGAAATTTGAAAACATATTGAAATATCTTTTGACAGATGATATACTAGGGTAAATACAAGTTACTAAAACTAATTTCGGGTAATCGAGGTGAACATATGAATCTAGGTCAGAGAATTAAAGAAGCAAGGATTCAAAAGCAAATGACGCAAAAAGACTTGGTAGGGGATTACATCACGAGAAACATGCTATCGAAGATTGAAAACAACAACGCATTTCCCTCAATTAAAACACTTGAATATATTGCGACCCAATTGGAATTATCCATTAAGGAACTTTTGGAAGTAGGTGACAGCACCGAAAACCCAGATACAAATTTTAGAGACTTGGCAGAATCATTGATACTTGCTTGTGAGTATGGCATCGAGAACGGTACAAGTTTTGAGGCCGAGCTTGTGCGGTTAAGGGACTTGGTGTCTCCTGTTTTGTTTGGCTATCTGCTGTTGGAAGCCAAGATTGCGGTAACAGGACAAAATCACCAAAGGGCTAAAGATATTTTGCAAGTCATGGAAACGAGCAACGTAAAGAAAAATATTTTGCTTGCGGATATTGCAATGATTGAAAAAAGATTTGATGATGCAATCGAATTTCTTTTGCCGTGCACAGGCAATTTAAACGACACGGAACTTGAGTATTCACGATTGATTTATGCAAAGCTCGAACAATGCTACATTGCGGTGGAAGATTATAAGAATGCGTACAACTACGCTAAGCTACAAAAATAGAAAAAAACACAGGGAGTCGGATTATTCGACTCCCTGTGTTTTTGCGTGCAGAGATTTTAACTGCTGCTCAATCTGTTCCGTTGTAACGGTGTTCAGTGCCGATATATTACACCGACTGGCTTTGTTCAAATATTCCGCCGCTTTTTGGTCATCGCCGTTTTGCTCTTCGAGTAGTCCAAGATAATAGTAGCTGTCAACCAAATTGCTGTTAAACTCAATTGCTTTAAGAAAAGCGGCCTTTGCTTCTTCTAGCTCGTTCTTTTGGTAATGAATTTGCCCAAGGTTATCCCAAGCGGCGCCAGAACTCGGCGATTCTTCAATTGCTTTTGTTGTAAGCGTATGGGCCTCTTCAAAATTGCCTTTCAGTAAATACATATAACCAAGCGTGGTCAACACATGGCAGTTTACGTAGTCGAACTTCGTTTTAAGCTCCTCTAACACTTCAATTGCACGGTCAACATCACCAATCACCCAATAGCAACTGCCCATAGTGAGCAACACATTTTTTTCAACCATAATGCTTGGTTCCAAAGTAAGTGCTTTCTGCAAATGGGGGAGTGCATCGGTGCCGTTTCCAGCCTTCACCAAAATGATGGCTTGGTTGAGGTAAATCGTCGGATTTTTTGTGTTACGTTTGATTGCGGTTTTAAAGATTTTTTCCGCAACATCAATCCTACCGTTTGCAAAATTAAAGTTACCGATGTACCCAACAATATCGTCACGGCTAGATACGGCAAGAATTAAGAAGAAGCCGAGGTAAGCCAGAAACAAATAGTAAAAAGGATAGTGCTGAATAAAAATGATATACACGAAAGCGACAATGAAAAAGACCAATGCGATGTAGAACTTCAAATGCTTTTTCGGTTTCATCTCAACGACCCCTCTACGCCTTGAAACTCTTTTGGGTGTCCTCGGCAATGTATTCTTGCAACTCGCCACGCCCATAAGTTAAGCCGGCATAAATGGTTTGGGATTTCTCCATAAGTGGTGTTGGGTTCTCTTCGTTTTTAGCCACTTCTTGCCAACCCTCGAGCAATGGCGTTAAAATCTTTTTCACATCAGAAAGCCCCTCGGTTCTGCCGGAGACTTTCGCCTGAATCAAAAGTTTGTTTACATAAATATAAAGTGGGAAGAGCGTGCGGCTTAGTTCGTATTTCATATCAAGAGAATCGATTAAAGTGCCGAGCAAATCAACAGCAACGCCCAGCGGTTTAGCAAATTCGGCTTGGTTCCCCTGTGCGGCAACAGCGTCGTCTACATTCTTAAAAATTAATTCGTAAGTGATGGCAATTAGATTTACTTTGCTCGCACTCGAAATACGAGCTACAAAGTCTGCATTTGTAAGTTTCATTTCGTACCTCCATTTTTGTTTTTATGATCGGTTTCATCAACATATTTAACTACAGCGGAAATCAGTGTGAGCAGTTCGCTCGAAAGTTTTTTATCCTTGTTCGCTGGCATGACTAAACCCCTTTTTATATCGTGGCTTCATATTCAGACGCTTGGTACGGCGTATAATCTACTTGGTTTTTGACGGTTTCTGGCAAGTCGTTTACAAGAGCTTTCTCTGTGAAAACGATGGAGTCTGCGTGAAACCCAGATTCACGGATATAGGCAACGAGGCTTGCTTCGTTATCCTTTAATAACTTGGACGCACCCACTTTGTCGGTGCTGATTTCAAGCTGAACAGCGTCTTTGTCTCGTTTTAAGAAAACAGAAACGTTTCCAATTGTGTCTGTGTTGAGCGACATAATCAAATCAGAAGTTTGCTTTTTGGATACGTTTTCATCAACGATGTACATATTTAAGTTTGCAATTTTGTCGGTCAGCTTAATGGGGATTTGCAAACGGTTGTTCTCTTCGTGTTGTTCAAAGTGCCGTCCCACTTGGACTGAATTTTGAACCAGCTCAAGTTCTTCAAGCAAGCTCCTAGACGTAACGTTCTGCTTTAAGTCTTCAAGCTGTGCAGAAACAGAGTCCAAAATATCGATGGTGCTGTTGCCCAATTTTAATTCAGCAAGATCCGCACTTGGTAGCTCCAACTCAAACTCGTCGTCTTCGTGTTTTAAATCTCGCTCAAGTTTATCAAGAGATTTCCCCATCGTAAAAGAGTCTTTAAGAAGCATTTGCATGGCTTGAATATTGGAAAGTGTTGTGGGCATTTGTCCACGCTGCATAAAATTGATGATGGTTGGCGGCGTGTTTAACGTATCCGTAATTTTCTTAAACGCCTGTTCCAATCTCTCATCGGAAATGGACTCTTTGTGGTCGAGGTTGGCAAGTTCAAGCTGTTCTGCCGCTTCTTCAATCAAAAGCTCTTTGGCAGGACGTTCGTTATTTGTTTTGGTCTTAAACAATTCAGTTACGGCATGGGGTGTTGCTTCTGCCGCCATTTTCTCAATAACGAGTGAATTGTATTCAAACTCGGACAATTTCTTAGCAGGGAAACTCTCTATTCGGCTTCTGATGTTTGAATCAAACGGACGCTCCAAAGCACCAAAGTTATCATCGACCGAAATATTATAATCGGCTTTGCCATGCTTGGATTTTTGATAAAACTTGGCGTCGTTCATTAAATCGCCAAGCTTGAGGTTTGAACCGTACTTTAAACTGATTCCGAGCGAAACGTTGTTGTCCTTTTGGATAATGTTCAGCATTCTGTAAAAATCTATCATGGACTCACGCTCGTCTTTCGTGAGGGTCTTTGTATCATCTAAATTTTTTATGCACTCATAAATATTATCAGACACGGACACGCCATGTTTTTCGTCCCATTCATAAATATAATTCAGAACATCGTCCACTTTCATTTCACGAGGGTTAAGCCCTTCTTTAATCATTTGTGCCGCAATATTTGGGTGTAGCTTATTTTGAATGGAGGACATTTTTGAATCAAGAATTTTAATTTCTGTTAAGTTTGCATCGGTCACGTCCAGATTGCTCTTTGATAAAATGGATGCGGCTTTTACATTTTCAGAAGTAGGGGTGATGCCCATATCTTCCAGAAATTTCGAAAACTGTGCTTCGACCTTCTTAAAGGAATCGCCGTGCTTAGGGTTTGCCACGGTTTCAAACCGCTCATAGTCTTTGAGCAAACGGTTGGAGCGAACATTATCAGCAATGGCCCTTACCGTAAACGGAACAGCCTTGCTTAACAACTGGGCAAACAAATTGTTTTGTTGTGTCTGTGAATCTTTTAAATCTTTATATAAATTGTTTATTTTCGCTATGTTTTCGGGGCTGTCATCGGCGTTCATGGCACGAAGACTCGACGAATAATCTGCGTTTTGCTCAAGGCTTTCGAGTTTTGCAATGGCTTGTGCAAGAGGCAGGTTTAAGATGTTATCTTTTTTGGAGGACATTCTTTGCGCGGCTTCATACGTGAGCTTTAACTGAATGTCAACGAGCTGCTTTTTTGCAATGGCAACTTCTTCGGTTTTGGTGGTATCAACCGCTATTTTTTCAGATACCACAAGTTTCTCTTTAAGCGATTGTGTTAAATTCTCAATGGTCGGCTTCTGGTTCTTATTTAAAATAAATTCAATATGTGATGCTGTAATAAATGGAATGTCTTTGATTGCGTTTTCATACTGAATCGGTAGGCTCTTTGTGTCTACAGGCACATTTGAAACGCTTTTATCAAATTTTATATTTTGTGCCGCACCCCTTAAAATATCTTGTACATTCAAATGCGACTTTAAATTTCTTAGAAAAATAACTTTTTCCACATTGGGTTGTGTAACAGGGGTTTCGTTCTCTATTAAAAGTTTTGCCGCACTAACGGTTTCATCGGTCTTTTCGATTCCCTCACGGTCAAAAACTTTGTTGATTTCTGGGTCAAGTGCCTTCCAAGTTTCTGGGGGAAGCTTTTCCTTTGCTTGAAAACTAGAGGATGTATGTTTGGCTAAATATATATTTTCAACAGTCAGAGATTTCTCTTCTTTAACAAGTTGTGCAATCGTTTCGTCGTCTGGGCTCTGGATTTCCTTGAGCTTGAACACGACGGTGTCGAGGGACTTAATGTTTTTATCTGTCGGTGGCAACCCCTCGCTCGACAAAGCTTTTACGATTGCTTTGTTCTTGCTTGTGTTTTTTACAGGTAAGTTGTTCTCTTCGAGATATTGGTTTATCATTTTATCGAGCTCGTCTGGCGAAACTTGTGAGGTTGGCTTTGACTGTATTTCTTTCATAACGGAGTTTAAAACGCTTAGGCTTATTTTTTCAAGGGTAACACCGCTCGCCAAAAGCTCTTTTAAGGCACTTCGGCTCATGTTGTTGCTTACATAACGAACTTGCCGTTTGATTTTTGAGATGGCTTCCATTTCTTTCATTTTAAGGTCTTTGTCTTGTGCCTTTGGGTCGTCTTCGGTGATTAAATTATTCTTTTTAAACATTTCTTTTAAGTCGACGTTGGAACGTTTTTTCTCAATTGCCTTGGCAATGTCTGTGCTTTCACGAGTAATTTGTTTCAGTTCGATTCCGTCGCCTGTTTTTTTAACCACTTGAAATTGCAGTTCTTCGCCGACTTGACCAGTTATTTTGTCATTGTCTGCTTCAAACTGGTAATTGTCTTTTGTGGCTAGCATCGTTTTGGTATCAGTTTTTTTAGTGACGGTTGCAGAAATTATTTGCCCAAGTTCAAGAGCGATCTTGTTTTTTTCTTTGTCCTGAACTTTTTTTGGTGCAATTGAGCTGGGTAATTGCGAATTGTTAATTTGAAAAGAACTGTTCAATTGCAGCACACCTTTCCTTGTTTGTTTAACTTGCGTCTGGTTGTATCATATAAAAACGACGATGGCAATGCCAACGCCGTTTTACTTTGTGCTAGAGGGAACTGTTATTGCAACAATTGAATTATGTTCTGAGGTGTTTGGTTTGCTTGGGCCATAATGGAAGTTGCTGTTTGTGTTAACACAGACAACCTTGAATACTCCGCCATTTCTCCTGCCATGTCCGTGTCAAAAATTCTTGACAAGGATTCAGAAGTTGAGGTCGAGGCTTGGGCTAAGTTATTTACGGTATGCTCCAAGCGGTTTTGATACGCACCGATTCTTGCACGGTACTCGGATAACCTAGTAAGTGCTTCGTCTGCGGCAACAAGAGCCGTCTGGGGGTTTGTCACTACGTTAAGAGGGTTTGCCGAACTTTCATCCGTGTTTAATTTTAAAAGCTCACTGGATATTTTAGGCAAATTTACTTTTAGGCTAAGCCCTTTGTTTGAGCCAACGTGAAAAACAAGTTGCAAATCGCTGTTTTCTTCGTAGCCGCCGTCAAGAAGCTTAATTTTGTTAAAGTCAGATTTTCCAACCATTTCGTCAATCTCTTTGGATAACTGATCCACTTCAATTTGAATCGTTTCACGGTCTTCTGTTGTGTTCGTGTCGTTGGCCGCTTGGATACTTAACTCACGAACTCGTTGGACAATGTTTTGAATTTCGTTCAAACCACCGTCGGCAGTTTGAAGCACAGAGATTCCGTTAGATGCGTTTTGTCCCGCTTTGTCGATGCCTTGGGTTTGCATACGCAATGAGTTTGCGATTGCCAAGTTGGCAGCATTATCAGAAGCAGATTTTATTTTCACACCACTCGAAATGCGAGCAGAAGTTTTCACCATGCTGTTGTCGCTACGAGCGAGTGCATTATACGCATTTAATGAAGAACCGTTGTAGCTGATTTTCATATCAACACTCCTTACAGTTTTAGTCTAAATCACTTTATACACAGTATTAATCGTAAAATTCAACAAAAAACATTAGAGCAAGTTTGCATTTCACAGATTTATAGCCCTTAATTTCCGTGCAATTGGGCTGCAATTTTTTGTGCGGTTGGGGTTGCGGCTACACCACCCTCGGCGGTTTCCCTCAAACAAGCGGGCATCATGTTTCCCACAGATTCCATTGCGTCGATTACCTCGTCCACAGGGATAATACTTTTGATTCCGCTTAAAGTAAGCTCGGCACAAGTAATGGCAACGCTTGCAGAAGATGCATTTCTTATCACGCAAGGTTCTTCCACAAGACCTGCCACAGGGTCACATACCAATCCCAAAAGACTCTTGAGCGTTTGAGCCGCAGCGTGTCCACATTCGTCTGGTGTGCCGCCCAAAATTTCTACAATCGCACTAGCCGCCATGGCCGCCGCCGAACCACATTCTGCTTGACAGCCGCCATGTGCACCCGACACAGAAGCCCTGTGGGAAATAACCATGCCGATTGCCGATGCATTGATTAGCCCCATAACCATTTTTTCTTCTGGGATTTCAAAATGTTTTTGCACAGTGCAAAGACAGGCAGGGATAATTCCACAACTGCCCGCCGTGGGTGCGGCAACAATTTTACCCATCGCCGCATTGTACTCCGCAACCGATAAAGCACTCGAAATGATATCGGACATGAACCCTCCGGAAATTGTTTTTCCAAGTCCGCTTGCATGTTTCACTTTGTACGCCATGCCGCCTGTTAAACCGCTCGTGGATTTTAAATTTTCGTCAAAACCTTGCTCAATCGAATTTTGCATAACCAAATAGGTTTCACGCATTTGTTGAAAAATATCTGCTTCACTTCTATCAAGACTCTCCGAAGATTCTTTGAGCATGAGTTCTGAAATACTCAAATTTCTTTCGGTTGCCTGTTCGATCAACTCTTGAACACTTTTAAACAATACCATTTTGCACCTCTCACTTACATCAGTTTAGAAACAACAGTCGCCTTTTTTATATTCTTAGAATGAGATAGCGATAACACAATGTTTTTATCAAGTGACCCATCGGCTTCAATGAGCATGATGGCATCGCCGCCTTTTTCGGAACGGTACACGAGCATCCTTGCAATATTGATTTCCTCGTGCGAAAGTACATTGCAAACAAAGGCAATCACACCACGCTTGTCCGTGTGGCTCACAATCAATGTATCGTATTGCCCATCGAACTCAACTGAAATGTCGTTTATCTTTCGAATCACCATGCAACCGCCGCCGATTGACTCACCTTGAATGGATAACGTCCCAAGCGCAAGGCTTTCCGCTTCAATCAAAACCGTGTTGGGATGTGCATTTGGAATATTAATTGTCTCAAAAGAAAATTCGAGCCCGAGTTCCTTCGCAATAGGAAGGCTCGTTCTGATTCGCTCATCATCCGGTTTATACCCCATCACACCGGCAATGATTGCCTTGTTGCTCCCATGCCCCTCATACGTTTTTGCAAACGAGCCGTGAAACTTCACCACGACTTTATCAGGTACCCCACCGAGAATACTGTGAACAACGTTGCCGATTCGTACAACGCCTGCGGTATGTGAACTCGAAGGCCCTACCATAACGGGGCCGATAATATCAAATAAATTCATGTAGGTAAACCCCCTTTAAAAATTCTTCTAGTTAAACATAGCACCAATTGCATTTCAGTTCAATAGTAGACTTGTTCGATAACCGCTAGTATTTCAACTTTTATGGGGCGAAAATATCAGGCTTCAATGATTTTTCGTCACAAAACAGTTAGAAATTCTTAGGTTATCGAACAAGTCGAGTAGTTAAAAATTTGTCGGGCTTTGTGTTTTTAGTATTGCCAAAAAAAATGTTTTTCTGGGACAGACAACAAAATTAAATTTGAGAGTACACTATACCATAACTATTTTTTGGGAGGTTTTCTTCTATGAATAATGTTGGAGCAGGTTGTGGACCACAAGGCGGAAACAGCGATATGCTAATGCTTTTCTTCATGCTAATGATTATGTGCCCCGGAATGTTTGGCGGTATGGGCGATAATCCAATGATGATGTTAATGCTGATCATGATGATGAGTGGCGGACGGTTCTAGGGGAATATTTAGAAATGAAAAAAGCTCGCAAGCTCGTGTAACTTGCGGGCTTTCTTCTATTCTGTACGACTGACATGCCAATAACCTCAGGTGAGATGAATCATGGCTGGATCCAAGCCACTATATCTCCCAAAACAGTGCTATCTACATGACTTGCGCTCTTATATTCTTCAGCAGTACCTGTTGTGGACAGCATAAACAAATGATTTAAGTCTGCGTATAGCTTAAATGCTACATTCGTTTTCCCGCTTAACAATGTTTGATATTCTTTATAATCCTTGTCGGGATAAACTTGAAAATCTTTGCCGCCTTGTAGTATCAGCACTGGTTTTTGAATGGCTTTTAAATATGAAAAGGCAGGATGAGCCTCCATTTCTTTATAATAATAGCCAGAAGCTCCGACCAAAGTAATTTTCTTTGCATCCGCATCGGACATATCTTTTAAAGCTTCAAAGGTCGCAACCAATGCATCAACTTGACTTTGCCCTTTGATTTTAGTATCGCCCGTAAGCGTGTTTACGATAGCCATATATTGGTCACATATAACATCCGAAAGAGTGCGGGGTGTGCCTGCCATCATAATAATTCCTGCAAAGTTTCCGCCTTCCGCATCTATCCTTGGGGCAAGCATTCCACCTAAACTATGCCCAATTATAAAAACCTTGTTTTTATCCATTCTTGCATCTGCTTTTAATATATTTGCTGCGAGTATTGCATCATCAATTGTTTCTTCTTCTACGGTAAACGCTGCAATATTTTGCGCAATTTGTTTTTGGTACACGTAAGTGCGCTTGTCATAACGCAAGACTGCAATTCCGTTTTCTGCAAGGTAATCAGCCATATCCTTAAAAGGTTTATTATTGTAAATCGTTTCATCTCTGTCGTTGGGACCAGAGCCGTGAACCAGAACAACAGAGGCCAAGGGCTTCTTTACATCTTTGGGTAATGTTAATGTGCCACTCAATTCATAATCTGTCCCCTTGCCGATTGTAATATTTTCTTCAATAATGCCAATATTTGATGGTATCATTTCTTTATAAACTCCCCCTCCTGCATGTTGCAAATTCACAATATAGACTGAGTGATTGGCCATGTCCACCAATATGGGATTCATCGACTTAAAGAAAGCATAACGCCCAACCTGACCGATATAGGTCGTGTCGTCAATACTTGATGAGGTATATGCTTCATTGTTTCCCTCAGGCTGGAGGAGCTTCACATCCTTGTGTAATTGGTCTTTTAGCCAATTTGTCACCTGTTCCTGCGTTTGTCCAGCATGATTTATGATGGCAGGGTCATCCACCCATACGACAGCGTGATAGGCCAACAAATCTCTGCTTGGATAGTTTTCCTCTTGAAACGCAGGTACATAACCCACGGTTTTACCCATCGATTCAGAGACAAACCTCAAAGGCACGTAGGTACGATTGTCATGGATGAAAGGAGGGGTTGATAACGTCTGGGGCGTGCCATTGACTATGGCACGGGCGTTGCCGATAGACATTGTAATTTTCATATCTGTTCCGCTAATTGTTACTTGATTCGTTTTATTGTTCCACGCCACATTTGCGCCAAAAGATTCTGCTGTTACTCTTAATGGCACAAAAGAAGAATCGCCTTTTACAATCGCTTTGTAGGGCACGAATCGCCCATTTATCATTAGGAGACAATCATTTGGGTTCATATCAATACTACCATTTATAAAGGTATATGTGTAATCGTCTGTCATACCCTCGTCGGCTATTATGGATTTACAAACGTATTCAGGCGTACTAGTAGAGTTAAGTGAGGTTTGTATGGTAGATTGTGTATTGGAAGAAATGTTATTAGCTATTTTAATGGTATTAAAAGTGAATGATAAAGCTAAACCCATTGCAACCATCTGGTAAATTTTTTTCATATTCAATTCCTCCTAAATATTATTTTTTAGTCTTTCGATTATATTTTGAAAACGACGCTCATTGGCAAGGGCGGAAAAGGCTGGATTATTTACTATTACATCAGCCATGCTTTGCTTTATTGTTTTTTCGTCACGCGGCAATGCTGTCCCTAATGGAAATTCCTCTAGCCAGTCATCCAGTAAATTGAAAAACCCATCCCCTTTTAACTGTAATGGGTATATATCACCTGTGACAATCTCTGTATATTTTTCCAATGTGCCAAGGCTTTTATCCATTTTTTCATTAATCAGGTATACTTGTGCGGCAGATAGATAGAAGTTCAATACAATAGACGGATGAAGGCTGTTTATATCAAAGGTTTCCACTATGTTCATTGTTCGTCGATATACTTCCTCAAACCGTTTCGTATCGTCAGCGCATAACGCAAGATAAGAGGGGAATATCCCAAACAGGGACATAATATGTTGGTATATGCCGACTTGTAGTATGGCCTTCGCTTCTTTCATTTTACCGACCATCTGGTAAGCCTGAGCAAGCAATGTTTCTGTGGAAACCACTGGTGCATTTGTTTCCCCAAGAAGTTCCAATACTTCATTCGCGTTACCAAGAGTGAGTGCACAAAGCGCTTCCTGCGATAATGCCTGTTTCGTCAATTCCACATCATCGCTTTCTTTTTTGACTCTAATGAAAAGCTCTCTTGCCTCCGAGATGATGGAGGTCATTTTATCAGTATCTTTACAAACTGCGCAGTAGTTAAAAAATAGCGCACCTATTTGAAATAGCAGCGGAAAACATGAAAAGTATTTCTTACGATTTCGCGGCAATGGTCCATAACTTCGTTAAACGGCTTGGTCGCAAAATCAGCCGATAATGATAGGTATAATTTACGAATATCCTCTTTAGTCATTTGCGGTTCATAACCCATCAAATCATCAATGCTAATATTAAAGTATGTTGCAAGTTGTGGAAGAAAAGTAATATCAGGATAGCTCTGCCCTGTTTCCCATTTTGAAATGGATGCTTTAGAAACGCCGATATAGGTTGCAAGGTCATCTTGTGTAATGTTTTTTTCTTTTCGCTTATGCACAATTACTTTTGCAATGTTTATTTCTTTCATACGCCTCACCTCTGTTTAGAGTATACAAGTAAGCAGCTATTTACTCAATGGATTTGTGGTTGATTTTAGTTGAAAAAATCAACCCACAGGCAACCAAATAAAAAAAGAAGTAATCTAATGGGAATGAGGATGATTAATCTATTGAAATAGTGCGGAGCTTTTGTGACGAATTTTGGATTTTAAGAATAGCCTGTCGTAAAATGTAAATGTATTTAGTCTTTGCTTGACACTAGCAGATGATGCTCATGCTGATTATGATGATGAGCGGCGGACGGTTCTAGGGAAAACCAAATTTTGGCGAGGGCGAAAGCTCTCGTCATTTTTGTATTTACTCAACTTTCGCACACATAAAAAGTGGGCGAAAGCTTGCAAATAACAAGATATAAAGCAT
>JAVBKL010000181.1:0-3738 GCA_031554055.1 Eubacteriales bacterium
TGGTATACTCTTTGTATGACGGAAAACTAAAACTTGTAAAGCAAATAGGGGAATTTGTTTGTTGCAATGCATTAATCGCATATGTTGACAAGTATGAGGTGTATGCACGTACGTCAGGTGTTGTGCGAGGCCTTTTGCCTGATGGGTTTTATGTAAATAAGGGTTTAAAGCTTGCGGATATTGACCCTCGGGGTGTGCATGACAATTGCTTTACGATTTCTGATAAAGCAAGAGCCATTGGTGGTGCTGTTTTAGAGGGCATACTCATAAAAGTCAATAAATAAAAAATAAGGTGGTATGAAAATGAATTTGGGGCGAATTAAAGAGGTTTTAAATGCAGAGGTTTTAACAGGCGAGGAGTTTCTTGATCGAGAAGCTATTTCTGTCTGTGGTTCTGATTTAATGAGCGACGTACTGGCATTTTCAAAAGACAAGGCAGTTTTGCTTACAGGCCTTGTTAATCTACAAGTAATTAGAACGGCTGAAATGATGGACATGAAAGCGGTTGTATTTTTGCGTGGAAAAGAACCATCTCAAGAAATTGTGAATCTTGCGAAAGAAAAAGAAATTGTTGTCATGCGTGCCGAAGGTTCAATGTTTACCTCATGCGGCAAGCTTTACAGCGAGGGAATTGGGAAGGACGAATAAAATGAAAGTGACTTACGAAGTTTTAGACGGTGAATATATTCGTGCTGGCGAAGCATCGAGTGCTCTTAAAAAAATGATGAAACAACTTGGGATCAATTCGGACACCATTCGCAAAGTTTCAATTGCTATGTATGAGGCAGAAATTAACATGGTCATTCACGCAAACGGTGGTGCCATTCATGTCGATATTGATGAAGAGTACGTTTCGATTATTCTTAAAGATGTTGGCCCTGGTATTGCGGATATTGAACAAGCAATGAAACCGGGATATTCAACTGCAAACGACCAAGCTCGTGACATGGGATTTGGTGCCGGCATGGGATTGCCCAACATGAAGAAAAATTCTGATTTTTTAAACATAGAGTCAGAGGTTGGCGTGGGAACAACAGTGACAATAAAATTCAAACTCGAAAACTAAGGGAGTGATTTTTATGGAGCAAAGCGAAATGGTAAAGCATTCGATTGAGTTGGTATCTGAAAAATGCATCGGCTGTACAGACTGCATCAAACGTTGCCCCACAGAAGCGATTCGTGTGAGAAGCGGAAAAGCAGAAATCAATGCAGACAAATGCATTGACTGCGGAACTTGCATCAAAGTCTGCACCCATCACGCAAAAAAAGCCATGACACATGAAATGCGTTCAACTAAAAAATTCAAATATAAAATTGCAATTCCAGCACCAGCACTTTATAGCCAGTTTAGGAATGTCACAGACGTGAACGCAATTTTAACAGCTGTGAAAGAACTAGGCTTTGACGAAGTGTTTGAGGTTTCAGCAGCGGCAGAAATAGTGACGGCTCATACCAAAAAACTTCTTGAGCAGCAAAAATTTAAGAAACCGATTATTTCATCAGCTTGTCCGGCTATCATTCGGCTAATTGCCATGCGGTTTCCAAGTTTGCTTGATAACATTCTTCCAGTGATTGCACCTGTTGAAGTGGCCGCTATCATGGCAAAAAATTATGTGGAAAAGCAGGGTGTCGCTCGTGAGGACATAGGCGTGTTTTTTATTAGCCCATGTTCCGCAAAAAATACATATATGAACAATCCGCTTGGAATAGAAAAGTCAGAAATTGACGGCGTTATTTCAATTCAAAATATATTTTTGACACTGAACAATAAAATTCGCAACATGGAAAAAATCGAGCATTTAATTTTAGGCGGTAGTGAAGGCATTGAGTGGGCACGCTCGGGTGGCGAAATGTATGGGCTAGCGTTTGAAAACTCAATTGCCGTTGACGGTGTTGAAAATGTTATCAAAGTGCTTGAAGAAGTCGAAAACGGTAGACTGCCCAATGTGGAATTTATTGAAGGTTTGTCCTGTACGACAGGTTGCGTTGGCGGGCCTCTTACGGTTGATAATAATTTTGTTGCAAAAAGCAGATTGCGTTTGGTCTCAAAAGTTGTCAGTGAATTGGATGATAGCTTCAAACGGAAAATTGATTTTTCATGTGAGGGCATCAATTTTATGTTTACGAAAAAAATTGAACCGACACAGACGCTTAAGCTTGATGAAAATGTTACGATGGCACTCCGTAAGATGGAAAAAATTAGTGAGCTCGTTTCAAAATTGCCTAAAATAGATTGTGGCTCCTGTGGTGCACCTACTTGCCACGCACTGGCGGAAGACATTGTCCAAGGTCAAGCAAACGAAGAAGATTGTATTTTTACGTTGCGTGAGAAAGTAAAACAACTGGCAGAGTCGATGGTAAATTTATCCTCGAAACTTCCGCAAACCATCAGCACAAGGGAGGGCAAATGAAATGACAGTGAAAGAACTTGCAGAGAAGCTTGAGCTAACAGTTGTTGCGGGAGAAGATGCTCTCGATAACGCGGTAAAAGGTGTTTACATTGGCGATATGCTCAGTTGGGTTATGGGGAAATTAAGAGAAGGTGAAGCTTGGATTACCATTCAAGGTCACTTAAATATTATTGCTGTCGCAAACTTAACGAACGCCGCTTGCATTATTATTGCCGAGGACGCTGAGGTTTCCGCCGACACAATTAAAAAAGCCGATATTATTTCGATTCCCGTATTGAAAACAAAAGAAAGTATGTATAGCGTTGTAAAAAAATTTGTTGGTCTTGAGGCGGAAGGTGAAATTTAATGCGGTATTATTATGACTTTCATATTCATTCGGGGCTTTCCCCTTGCGGGGACAATGATATGTCGCCGAATAATATTGTCAATATGGCGTTGTTAAACGAACTTGATTTTATAGCAATCACAGACCATAACACGGTGCTTAACGCAGAAGTTATCTTGGAAATTGCAAAGGCCACAGACCTTGTGGTAATCCCTGGTATGGAACTTGAGACAGCAGAGGAGGTTCACAGTGTTTGCTTGTTCCCAAGCCTTGATGCCGCAAAAGAATTTAACTCGTATGTAGAGGCAAGATTGCCAAAAATTAAAAATAGGGTAGACATTTATGGCAAGCAACTCATATTTGATGTGGAAGACGAGATTACAGCAGAATATGAATTTCTGTTACTGACAGCAACCACCATTGAACTTTCTGAAGCGATTGAAAAAGTGGAGAGCCTTGGGGGTGTGTTAATACCAGCACATCTTGATCGGGATTCTTATAGTTTGATTTCTAGCTTTGGACTGATTCCAGAGGATCTTGCCCTTAACACAATTGAGATCTCAAAGGCAATAGAGCCAGTTGAGTTTTTTAAAAAATTTGCTCGATCCATACCAAAGAATTATAGCTACATAAGAAATTCTGACGCACATTATCTTTCTGATATAAACGAAAAAATAAATTATTTTGAGCTAGACCACAAACCTACAATAAATGAAATTATTCAAATGTTAAGAGACGGGAGTTTAAGAACGTATGTTGAAGGAATTTCAGGAATTTGCTTTAAAGGGAAATATGCTTGACCTTGCAGTCGGTGTGATAATCGGTACTGCTTTTAACGGAATTGTGAAGTCATTGATTGACAACATTATTATGCCAATCCTTGGTATATTCACAAAAGGAATTGACTTTAATAGTCTTTACTTGGCACTCGACGGAAAAATGTATTCATCTCTAGCACAGGCTGAAGCCGCCGAAGTTGCCCTTGTTCGGTACGGAACATTT
>JAVBKL010000127.1:0-3192 GCA_031554055.1 Eubacteriales bacterium
AAAAAAATCATGGAACTCAAGCTTTTCAGGTTTCACAAATTCTGTACCTGTGTTTTCCCAATAACTGCCATTGTACTTATCATAAAAAGCTCCCGCTAAATAAATTCTTTCCTGTGATAAAACTTTCATAACATGGCGGTCATTTAGTTTTACTTCACCGCCAAGTTTTCCATTTTTCCCCACAAAGCCAGTGGATTGAAAAGAAAAATACGTCGGGTTAAATAAAATGAAAAAACTATCAGCAACATAGGTGATTGGTTCTGCCAGCAAACCTTCAAGCTCGCCGACTTTGTATGTTTTTCCAGTGTTTGGCAAGATGTACGATATTCCTACAAGCAAAATACAGAGAGGTATCGCCAAAAGTGCAAATTGACTATTATTTTTCCTTTCGGATTGAACCGTTGCATTTTTCCTTTTCTGCATTAAATTCAGTCTTTTTGCAAAGAAAAAAATGAAACAGAACAAAAACAAAATGAAACCGAGATCTGACCGTGGAAAACCAATTGTCCAACCAATTATAAAAACCGAGAACCCCACAATGGACAGTACCGAAAAACTAAAAGTCATATAAAACGCAATCGCTGTTATAAATGTTACAACGAGGCTAAGTAACATCAACAGTACCGTCGTGTACTCTTCACTGTACGGAAGATAACCCCTTATAAATCCATAAACATCTGATAGTTTAAACAAAATCTCATGCACAAAATTCGGTTCTTGCGTTCCGTCTAAATTTATGCTTTTCATTTGATAAAAACCTATAAATACAAAAATACCAAAGACTACTTCAAAAAAAAGCAAAGTGTTTCGATTGTAAAAGACAAAGCTAAATCCCAATATAAATAAAAAGTTCAAGAAAAACACACTGAAAACAGTATACGGAAGTACGGTACCTGCCAGTATCGAAAGGCACAACGACGAAGCGTAGACCGTGCCTACACTTAAAAATAACCATAATTTAGCTTTTTTTTCGTCGGTCAATTTCATTCCATACCTCGTTAACATATTTTCTCGATACAAATAACACCTGATTGAGTAAGTGATGATAAAAATTCCGATTCAAACTTCAACATTCCATTTTTTGCGAAGAAAATAAACATGACTTTATACGATGAAGCCTGTGTTGCGAGTATTGCATCGCATAATTCTGGTGAAATCCTACTTGCAAAAACCACAATTGTGCAGAAATCATCTTGTTCCCTCACATAATCAAACAATACGTTTTCCATGTCAATGCTTTTACAAAACTCAAGCTCTGCAATGGTTTGGTAAATATGGTGAAAGTCGCTTGCGTCGTTCGCTTCTTTCCTGACAAAGCCCTCTCGCCAGTACGCAAGTTCAATATGAATATTGTTTTTAAGTAGGCTGTCTGCATAGGAAACCATCATTTCAACCATTTCGTCTTCTACCGCAATGTTCGCTGAATTTATATCCAAAAGCAAACTCACTCGATCACCAGTTTGAGATTGAAAATTTTTAACAATCAACTCATTGCGTTTTGCTGACAGCTTCCAATGGATTTTTTTATAACTATCGGTATCGACATATTTTCTAACATCAGAAATAGTTGTAAAATCATCTTCTGTCAACATAACTTTAGCATCAGCATACGATACCAGTGCTTTTACAATTTTTAAATCCTCAAGTTCTATGATTCTTGGATATACATTAATTTCTATTTTTTTTAAGACGTTCTTTCTAAACTTAAATAATCCAAGCGGGTCAGTAAACTCAATTTCTGAAAGCGTCAGCTCATATTTCCCTCGATAACTAAACCCTATTTCATATTTTTTCTCAAAAGTTGACATGGCTTGCAAGTCTACTTTTTCTTCCCTCGAAAAATATCCATCGTAGCATTTAAACTTAACACCATAGAAAGCCAAAAGACTTTTATTGGCTATACGCACGGTGAGATCCGTTTCCTCTTTTTTTACTAAAAAAGGATTGTCTACTTCAAAATCAACTTCAAATGACCAAAAACTTATGATCGTTGCCACCAGCGAAATAATGGGCAACAAAATCACAGCATAAAGTGTAATAAACGTCATACTGTCCCTATAAGAAATTGCAAATAAAACGACACCTAAAAATACAATAAAGTAAAAAATTCGGTTTGTCTTAATGATACATCACACTTTCGAGAGATTTTTGGATAACACTTTGAACCGATACTTTTTTAAGCCTAGCTTCTTGCTTCATGATAATTCTATGTTCCAAAACATGTGGCAACATTTTCTGTACATCATCTGGAACAACAAAGTCACGTCCGTTATACATTGCCCACGCCTGTGCGGCTTTGTATAAACAAATAGACGCACGAGGGCTTGCCCCTAGCAAAACAATATCTGGCAAGTTTCGTGTAAATGCCACCAACTCAACAATATAGTTTCTGATATTTGTCTCAACATGAATGGCGTCTACTTTTTGCTGCAAATCGAGAATGTCCTCTGCCGATGTAACTGGGTTTAGTTTTTCAAGCGGGTTTCCGCCAGCGTGTCGCCCAAGCATTCTGCTTTCTTCCGCCATCTCTGGATACCCAAGTGAAATTCTCATGAAAAATCTGTCAAGCTGTGCCTCGGGAAGTGGGTATGTTCCTAAATATTCAACTGGGTTTTGGGTTGCAAGTACCATAAACGGCTTTGGAATTTTATGTGTAATGCCATCAATGGTTACTTGGTTTTCTTCCATGACTTCAAGCAAGCTCGATTGGGTTTTTGGCGAAGTTCTGTTGATTTCGTCCGCCAAGATAAATTGACTCATGATGGAACCTTTTTTGTAGTCAAACTCTCCAGTTTTTGGATTGTAAACCGAAAACCCAGTTATATCAGACGGCATAATATCAGGCGTAAATTGGATTCGCCTAAACGAACAACTCGCAGACTTTGCCAAAGCTGATGCAAGGCTTGTCTTGCCAACTCCCGGAACGTCTTCAATTAAAATATGTCCTCTACACATCAGTGTAATCATGACAAGCTCGATTGGGTATCGCTTGCCAACAATGACTTCTTCTATATTAAGGACAATTCGTTTCATTTTGTCAACTGTTTCGCTCATGAATTCACCTCATTTTTTTCCCTGTGCCGCCGCAAACCGCACACTTACACATCATATATTCTGATAAAGTTTTTCTGACTCGCTTTCTTGTCAACTGCATTAGCCCAAGTTCTGTCATGCCCCAAACATTTACATGGA
>JAVBKL010000250.1:0-5319 GCA_031554055.1 Eubacteriales bacterium
GTCAAGGTATCGGCATTTGCTAGCAGTACTCTGTCACCTTTTTTAAGCTCACAAGCAGAAACCCACTTTTCGCCTAAGCCCTCATAACTCGCGTGTTCAAGCTTTTCGTTGGCGTTTCGACTACGTTTATTGTCCGGTAAGTAGTATTTATGCCCTGGAGTTGATACAATTTCGTCTATTTTGCCATCTTCTGCCTGGATTTTGACCGAAGTCTTACGAGACGACTCATTTAAGACCTCGTCCTGAATACGACCTTTTCATAAATTACATTTCTATTTCTAGAAAGCGGTATGTAATCTTGATTATTCTTTGTTGGCGTTGTCTAAAAGCACCTATATTTTCAATCTCAATTTTATCAATAAGATTATAAACCATTTCTTGCGTCAATTCCTTAAAATCTAAAAATGAATTTACTAGTGTTTTCAATTTTTGAAAATCGTCGATGTAGTTTCGCTTTTTGTTTTTTTCTGCGGATAGACTATCGTGTTTTGCTTTTAAGTCGCTTTGCTCACTTTCATAACGTTTGATTAAATCTTGGTAAGTGTTTTCGCTAATTTTACTCTCAAAATAATCGTCATAGACTTTCTTGGTAATATTGCCTAACGTCTTTTGCCTTGCTTCAATTTTAGCTAATTCCTTTTCGCAATCAACAGAGATATTACTGTCTTCTATCTTTTTTTGAACCGCTAAAATTAACTTATCATCATCCTTAAAAAGCGCAAAAAATTCTCTTAATCTTGTCGATACAATTTCCTTAATATCTTCGTATTTTATAGTAGTCCAATGCTTTTCTTCTGTATTACGAGTTGCAAATGTACTGCACCTGTAATACGATACTAATTTGCCTCGCCTCACCCTTGAAGTCAAGCCCATTCTTGCTCCGCAATCAGAGCACCTTATAAGTCCTTTGAAAAGATTGTCCACTTCGTGCCTTGTTTTAACGGCGTGACGTTCTTCTTTTAGCTTTTGCACTCGCTCAAATTCTTCTGTTGTTATAATGGCTTCGTGAGTATTTGGCACAACTATCCATTTTTCTTTCTTGTTGTTTATACATTTTTTTGTTTTATAGCTTATTATTTCTTGTCTGGAACTTACTGTAGCGCCGGTATAAGCGGGATTGTCAATGATAATATTGACCATTCCATCTGCCCATAGATAAGATGTGCTGTCGTCAAAATAGCGCTGAAACCTTGTATCGCCTGCTTTAGCTTTCATTGCTGATGGTATAAGTATTTTGTCTTGCGTAAGCTGTTTTGCAATATATACAGCGCCATAGCCAGATAGCCGTAAATCAAATACTCGTTTTACAACGGCAGCAGTCTCCGGCTCAACTAGAAGTTTGTTTTTATTGTTCGGGTCTTTTATGTATCCATAAGGCGCACCGCTTCCGGTAAATAATCCTTGCATTGCTCGTTGCCGTCTGGCAGTCTTAATTTTTCTTGAAATGTCCCTAACATACATATCGTTGAGAATATTCTTAAACGGCGCAATATCGTTATCGTTTTTGAGAGTGTCAATATTATCGCTGATTGCTATGTATCGCACATTTTTGTCGCTAAAGTAGATTTCGGTATAATACCCTGTCATAATGTAATCTCTGCCAAGTCTTGACAAGTCCTTTGTTATGACTAGATTTATCTTTCCATTTTCAATATCTTTGAGTAGCCTTTGAAATGATGGACGGTTGAAATTTGTTCCGCTAAAACCGTCATCAATATAAGAATCGTAAATATTGAAGTTGTTGTCTTTGCAATACTTCTCTAACATCATCTTTTGAGTTTGAATACTTGAACTATCTCCAGCGTTGCCGTCATCCTGACTTAGTCTGCAATAAATTGCTGTTTTATATATTCTTTTTTGTTCCATTTTTTATAATCTCCTTTATTTCTTCTTAAACTAATTTTATTTGAAGTTTCTTGTATAATGTAAGTAGGTTAACAGGTACATTAGGGGGACTAAACAGATATTAAACATGGCTTAGGGCGGACGGAAAGCGGAACGGAAGAGAGAATTTTGCATTTATTTTTGCCTCCTGAAATTAATTTGTCTTTCGACGGGGACAAAAAAATCGGGGCAACGGCGTTGTAAAGGAAAAGCGGAGCGACAGACAAAAATATTGCATTTATGTATAACAAAAAAGAGCCCCATGGCTCTCAATGTTTTAGGCTATATTTTTTCGCCTTTACAACGCCGGAAGTCCCCGATTACACAACTCCCCGAAAGACAAATTTTTCAGGAAACAATCTTTTTTTGGTATAAAAAAATGCGACCCCGCAAAGGATCGCATTTAAATTCTTCTATTCACTTGTATCAAGACAAGCACACGTGCCACACTCACTACCCTAACTTTTATGACAGTTTATGGTGAGTAAAGCGTTAGTAAACGTATTATTTTATTCATCAGTACTTTCAAAATCTATATCAAATTTATCATCTTGATTATAACAGTTTATCTCATCACTTCTTCCTAAGATATAATCTATTGAGCACTTAAAATAATTTGCAATAGATAGCAATATTTCTAATGACGGCAATAACTTTTTTCTTTTCCAAATATTTAAAGATGACTGATCAATGCCAATATGGTTAATCGCAAATGAATAAAATTTAATATCGCTATTTTTTAAAAGCAAATCCATTCTAGTATAAAAATCTTGATTTTCTTCTGATTTTTGAAAGTTTTCATCATTAGTCTTGCCTAAAATATATTCAAATGGCTTATTAAAATAATCAGCAATTAGCATTAGTGTTCTAGGGCTTGGTATTATTCCATAGTTTAACGCGTGTGATAATGTTGCGTGATTTATTCCTATTTCTTTAGGCAAGGCTGACATCTTGTATTCAGTATCTTTGACTAATTCTTTAATTCTTTTTTTAAACTTTTGAGAAACGGGCATATAATTCTCCTTATGTTTGTTTTCATCATATTTCACCAAAAAAGTATATAAAACTACAAAATCATGCAAGTAAAACATTGGAATATTTAATACTTCAATGATATAATTGCAACATACATAAAAACTAGAACTATTTAATATTTCAAGCAAAAAAAAGGAGAAAACAAAATGTTTGATGAAAGAAAGAATAACAATAGGCTTAACCGCTTTAATGGTAATCAGTCCAACGGACTATTTAACGACCCATACGACAATCTAATTTATGGCATATTGCAGCAATTTAATTTGGAAACGCTAAAAAAGCCAAACACAGAAAACGGGATAGATATGGAGTTAGAAAAAGATATTACAGCAGAGGACTTTATTGATGAACTGTTCATCTCACTTAGAACAATTTACAATGCTACAATCAGCATTGATAATTTAAGTACTATTGAGGTAAAATTTTCGGACAAATGCCGTTTCAATATTCAAATAAAAGAATGTAAGCAATAGCCGTCCACCGCTTAAACTAAAATTCATACGTGTAAAACTAAAAGCAAGCACGATGGTTTATGCGGAAGTCCGCCCACAGCGGTTTAGCGGGGCGACTCCGCATCCTCGTGTTTTTGTTTAGTATGTTTAGTTATGCGGGGCGTGTGCTTGGCTGGCGGCGCTTGCGCCGCCACTTGTATCAAGACAAGCACACGCCCCACACTCACTACTGTAACTTTTGCGTTACTGTAGGGTGAGTAAGGTGGTAGTCAATAAATATAAGAAAAGGGCGACATTTCTGCCGCCCTTTAATCTTAATCGAGTTTATTAGTAAGGTTGTTCAATTATTTATGCTAAATTCTCTGGATTATCTTTCAAAAATTCTTCAAATAACTTAAAGAATAAATCAAAAGCATCTGCATCTGTTGCGCTATAAAAATCAATAATTTTTGCCCAGCTTTGTGTAGAGCTAATTTTATATTTTTTTTGAATATGCTCTTGAAAACCATTAAAAAGATTGCTTTCTTGTTGGTTATAGTCTGATTGACAAATCGCATATCCGCCTATAAAAACATTTAAAAGTGTTAATGATTTTACGCCCAAATACAATCCTGGTCTTTGTTTGATTTTTTGCAATAGTTCATATAATTTATTCATTTTTCACCTCTAAAATATCGTTCTTGTGCCAAATCCGACAAAGTCATCAATCCAACTACTATAATTCATACCTGTTTTAAACAAATTATCAAAAACTTTGCCTTTATATAAGATTCCTGTATGGTAACCATTTTGACTTATTGTTCGACCAAGCGTATCACTATATATATTGTTGTATTTTCCTTGACCGCTAAACTTAATTTGAACTTGCTTAGGATTAAGTCCTTTGCTTTGCATAAACGCCTTCATTTCATCTGCTGCTTCAACACATTGGAAGTTATCGTACTTATTTGCGATTCTTGTCAACTCATCCGCAATACAATCATTATGAACCAATACCCCTTGTTCGCCAACATAGTAGGTATGGAAGTCTTTAACCTCAAAGTTGTATGTAGTTTCCGGTTCGGCTAAATGTTCAACTTCTAATTTCTTAATTGTACCATTTTTACCATTTGCAAGCAATACATTGTCGCCAACTTTTAGGTCTTTTGCTGCAATCCAACGCCCATTTGATTGGTCTTTGACCTCGCTTCCCTCAAAATTAACAACTTGTCTGTCGCTATTTGCGTTCAGTATAAAGTATGGATGTTCGGCTGTACTCTTAATAGTTTCCGTTTCACCATTGACTTCAATATCGGTACATATCCAGGACGAGGTGCTATTTTTAAACAATCTAACCACTTTTTTGAGTGCTTTTTCGCCGGTTTCTTCATCGTATGCCCAGACTAAATCATCAACCTGAATATTCTCTATCTTTTCGTGTCCGTCGGCTGTAAGTACCAATGTGCCCGCTACAAAGCATTGCCCTTTCTTTGGTAACGCCTTTACAAAGGAATATACTAGCGCCGCTACTTCTAATACTGCCTGTGCTATGTCCATTGCTAGCTCTAGGTTGTTGTATTGTCGCTCGCTCATTCCTGTCCACTTGCGGATGTAGTTTGTGCCGGTCTTTTTGTGTATCCCGTCGTTTAGTCCTAGCAGTACCTGAGCACCGCCTACTAGCAATAACCCTACGCCCAGTACTACACCCACTGGCCCTAAGAAACACATCATAATTCCAGATAACAAACTGCCATATCCGCCTAATAACCGCATTAACCATCGCTCTTTTTTGGACATGTCCTTTACTAGGTCTATTCCTATTTCGTAACTGGTTACGTTCGGCGCAAAGCCCAACGGGTTGTTCCCTGGTAGTGCGTATGGGCTTTCTATTCCCCCGTTTGCTAGTATCTCGTCTATCGTTCCGTAGGTTACGTATCTGCAGGTTTCGGGGTCATAATAGTTGCCGTCG
>JAVBKL010000083.1:0-4372 GCA_031554055.1 Eubacteriales bacterium
ACCATGCATGAGAGGTATTTGAAAAACATCAAGGAGCAGCGAAACACAGTTTATGATGAGAATATAAACAACAAATGGTATCAAATTAATGAGGCAAGCATCCAATGGATTGACGGCAAAGCAGCAAGAATTATCGTCGGCATTGATATTACCGAGGTGAAAAATTCGGAGCGTCAAATGGCTATAAGTGCATCAACTGATTTGATGACAGGCATTCATAATAGGCAAGCTGGACTTGACTTTTTGAATTATTTTATTGGAGATGTAAATAACAGCGGAACAAATTTTTCTGTTTGTTATATTGATATAAACGACCTGAAATATGTGAACGACACGTATGGTCACGCCAAAGGTGATGAGTATATCATGACTTTTGTTTCTTGCGTAAAATCCAGCACAAGGAAAACTGATATTTTTGCTAGACTTGGCGGCGATGAGTTTTTAATTATTTTACCGAACTGCCGTTATGAGATTGCAGAAAATATTTTGGGCATCGTCACAAACAAATTGAATTTCATAAACGAGTCGGAGAACAAAATGTATTCCGTGAGCTTTGGAATCATGGAAATTACGACAGAAACAACCCTTGACCCTGAGTATATTTTAAGTGCGGTTGACAGTAAAATGTATTATATGAAAGAGGAATTTAAGAAGAACAGAAAACCTTTGTCATGACTTTAGTTGTCCTATGGGGGAAGTATAAATATGAATTTATTTGTAGTAGGGCTACCTCTTTTTACAAATGACATGGCTGTTGAAGCGTATAGACTTGAGTACAGGAGTTCCACCAAGCTTTTTGGAACTGCACTTGGCTATACAGCTCTCGATGGTGCCATGAATTCGCCGGGAATTGAAACGCTCAACAATGTTGGTATCGAGCCGTTTACCGGTGGAAAACCAATCTTTATTGATGTGAGCCAATATCTGCTGCTTGCTGGCGTTGAAAAGGGCTGTAAAATTAAGCACGAACTTGTTGTCTGCGTTCTGTCAAAAGATATTCCAATGGAACCAATTTATTTGGAGAAATGTGCAGACCTTGTCGCAAGGGGTTTTACCATTGCACTTGATAATGTAGAGCACACCAGAGATACAGCTCCGCTTTTTAAGTTGGCGAGATACGTAATTATTGATTCGGCAGACCCAGAATTTATGGCAACGCTTAGGCTCTTGCGTATTCAGTATCCAAAAATGAAAGCAGTCATTATGGGTATTAAAGAGAAGAAAAAGTTTGAAGAAATAAAAATTGTGCCCGAAGCTTATTTCTGTGGCACTTTCTATAATAAGCCGCTTACAAAAGGCGTGACAAAGGTAAGTCCACTTAAGTCAAACGCTCTTAACCTCCTAAAAATGGTGAGCGACGAGGACTTTGATTTATCTGATGTTTCTAAGGTAATCGGACAGGATCTTGCCCTTTCAATTTCTTTGCTTAAATTTATTAACTCTCCAGCTGTTGGAATTGCCGCAAAAGTTAACTCGATTAAAGCGGCGGTGGCACTCCTTGGACAAAAAGAAACGAGAAAATGGATTACGGCGGCAGTTTCCATTTACATTGCACAGGACTCGCCCAACGAAATCACCAAATTGTCGCTCGTTCGTGCCCAGTTTGCAGAGAACTTGGCAACAACGTTTGAACTCGGCATACACGCACCTAGCCTGTTTTTGATGGGATTGTTTTCTTTACTCGATGTTATCTTAGAAAAACCTATGGAGTTTGCGGTTGACGCTATTTCTGTTAATGATTTAGTGAAAAAAGCACTTGTGAGTCGTGAAGGTACACTGGCACCTGTTCTTGAACTGATTTATAGTTATGAACAGGCGGACTGGAAAAATGTATCATACATAATCGTCATGAATAATTTAAAACCGGAAAGAGTTTATAAGGCTTTTGAAGATTCGTTGCTTTGGTATAAGAAAATACTTGAGTATCTTGATTAGTTAGGGGCTGTTAGTATCAATAAAAGTGAGCTTCGCAAACATTTTTTAGAACAGCGGAATAGCATGACTGTAGAGGAAATAAACGCCAGTAGCGATGAGATAATTGAAAACATCTTATCAACAAAAGAATACATTGACGCAAAATCAATTTTTGTTTACATAAGTATGGGTTCAGAGGTAAGTACCATAAAATTAATTCAAAAGGCATGGCAAGTCAATAAAAAAGTAGCCGTGCCAAAAGTCTTATCAAAAGCAAAAATGGAATTTATGTATATTGACTCATTTGAGAACCTTGAAAAAAGTAAGTTCGGTGTGCTTGAGCCGGTAGAAAATAACAGGGCACTGCCTGATGAAGCAACACTCATAATCGTTCCAGGGCTCGTCTATGATCGTGAAAAATTTAGAATCGGTTATGGCGGCGGGTTCTATGATCGGTATTTAGAGAATGCAGAAGCTCGTACTTTTGGCGTTTGTTTTGATTTTCAGTTGGTGGACAAACTCGAGAGGGAACGATATGATTTACCTGTGGAGCGGTTATTTTGCGGCAAAAATGTTTTTTAAGGAGAATTTGAATGCCTAATTCATATAGCGAACAGTCACTTCGAATTATGTTTTCAAGATTATACAAAAATACTGATGCAGGATCGAGTGACAGCTATTCCGACCCCCTAATTAAATTTTTTTGGGGTAACGAAGAAGTTTTCTTTGAGGTATTTAAAGATTGGAATACACATGAAATTGTGCAGAACAGACTTAAAGGGGCTGTGTCGGGCAACTCGTTTTTGTTGTCAGAACTAATGAGTGAAATGTCGGTTTCGGGCACAGTTTTTTCAAGAGTTGCTTTTATATATCAAATATCAAGCGTGATTCATTTGTTATCAGATGGCGAAAAAAGAGATGTATGCAGATGGGTTTACAATCTTTTTTATTTCAAACCACATATTCATAAATTGGTTCAGCAGACTATTTTGTTGATTTGCGAAAATGGTGATGAGATATGTGTGGAGTTGATTGCCCGTGTGCTCTACGATATTATGCTAAAAGAAAATTCTGATTCGAAAGCAACAGCGGCACTTATTCTAATGGAAATTTATAGAAGCACAACCAAGCAGCATAAGAGTTATATTAAAACTTTTGAAGGGGTTAGTTTATATCCTCATTCGGATAAACATTTTGATGCGAGTAGTTATGAAGAGGTTAGTAAAGACCAACCGCAAAAGTTCAAGACGATTCATAGTGATTCGCATTCTGACGCAGCAGAAGTTGTACTAAAATTTGACCAGAATTAACTAGGAGTAGATTATGAAGAATAACGAACCATATAATCCGCATACGTTTATGATTATTCCGAGTTTAGACTGTCAAGCAAAGTGCAAATATTGCTTTATGCGTCCGAGTAAAGAATCAATGTCGCTTGAAACGCTAGAGCATACCGTTCGTTTTATCGAGAATGCTACCACAAAAGGCAAAACAATCAATGTTGTTTTTCATGGGGGCGAGCCTCTTCTCGGTGGCATAAGTTGGTTTGAAGCTGCCTTTGACATGGTTTCCCAAAGATTGCAAAATGCGAAGATTTCTATACAATCAAACCTTTGGGCAATTGACCAGAATTTTATAGACCTTTTTAAAAAATACAATTTAAAATCAATCGGTACTAGCCTCGATGGATTCCCAGATTTTTGTGATAGCCAACGCTGTATTGGATATTTTGACAAAACAACGAGAGGCATTAAACTTTTAAAAGAGAATGGATTTCATGTTTCGGCAATCGCCACGTTTTGTAGTGGTAATACAGGATTTGAAACGGCCAAGAAAAATTTGGATTTTTTATGCGAACTTGTTGATACAGTTTCTGTTCATGGTGTGACAGACCCAATATGGGGGAACTTGGACACATCTTTATCGGTTGGCGAAATGGAAGATTTATTGAAACATCTGTTGCATTATGCCACAGGACAAAGCAACACGAAAATCAATACAATGAGAGGTATCATTGAGTCGGTTTATTATAAGCAACCAAATATTTGTACCTTTTCCAAGTGTTTAGGAAATTTTGCCGCTATCGAACCTAGCGGCTACATTTATGTTTGTCAAAGATTTTGTGGGCAGAGAGAATATGCGATTTCAAATGTATTTGATTTACCTACAAGTGAAAGTATAATGAAGAATGAGAACTACAGGTTATTTGAACTTTTAGAAAAGAAAAAAAAATCGAGCTGTTTAAGTTGCAGGCAGGTTGAATTTTGTGGGGGCGGTTGCTTGTATAATACACCAGCACTCAAGAATTTTAAAATGCCGCAAGACAGTGATGATCACAAAGATTTTTATTGTGAGGCATACAAAAATTTCTTTACAGACCTCGCCATTAAAATGGCAACAGAGGCTGGCTCAAAACTACTCGGGCAAGACTACCCAACGCCGATTTTAGACATGATAG
>JAVBKL010000068.1:0-10541 GCA_031554055.1 Eubacteriales bacterium
AACGTTAAATGTCATTTGTCTTCCTCCTTAAAAATAACCTGTGGATAACGTAAAGATATTCCTTCGGAGTCAAAGCGAAGTTTGACGAGCCGTCTAATTTCTCGCTCAACCGCATAGCTTTCGCCAACTTGACAATCCACAACAATTCTAATGCACATCGAATTTTCTTTCAGTTCAACAATGCCCATTACAATCGGATCTGATAAAAGCTGCGGAAGTTGACCTTTGGCATTTTCCATTTCATTTTTAAGTACAGAAAGAATTTTGTCAACGTCATTGTTGTAAGATACATTAATATCAACCAGTGCTCGCTTAAAGTTTTTGCTCATGTTTGTGACAAACCGAATCTGGCTATTTGGAAAAATATGTACGTCGCCATCAAAACTACGAATGCGAGTGGTACGCATTCCGATGGCTTCCACAATGCCTGTTTTTCCTTCAAGGGTAACCAAATCGCCCACGCCAAATTGATCTTCTAGCAAAATAAAAAATCCTGTGATAAAATCTTTGACAAGGCTCTGTGCACCAAAGCCTAAGGCAACGCTACCAAGTCCCGCAACAGCAAGAACGGATTGAATCGGAATTTTAAAAACGCCTAAAACGCAACAGACCACGATAAACCAGATTGTATAACCAGAAATGCTAGAGAGGACTACGCCGAGTGTATCCGCTTTTCTGTCGCCGATTCGGTTTTTCCATGAATTAGAAAGTTTATGGATTACGTTTCTAATGATGGTCTGCACTACAATCCCTAAAACGACAATAATGATAATTTCGATGAGATAAACACCCAAGTTAAAAAGGACTTTAACAGAAGGGGATAACTCCAGTGACGTTACGAATACATCAAGGCTCTCAAACAACAGCAACAACTCCCAAAGTTTTGAAAGAAATTATAACACTTTAAAGCATGACTTGCAATATGTACAGGGTCACAAGTCCCGGCAGACCCAAAACCCCAATGATAAATGCGGTTAAAACATTGATACCGACAGATATTTTTAAAGGGATCAGCAAAAAGTTAAGCACAAACATAAATGTGGAGCCAATGATCCCTTGCACAAAAATCCTGGCGATGGTTTTGATTGGTTTTGAAAAAAACAAAGCAAACGCAAACAAAATGCAGCCAATCAGAAGCCAAATAATGAGTTGATTTGAAGCCATTTTATACCCCCAATCCTCGCTCCTTGCAGAGTTTTAAATAAAATTTGTATTTCATGTTGACCGACATAATCTCATAAATATAGCTATCTATCAAAATTGGGTCAGTCGCCATGTCAAATCCACGATGTAAGAAATCAAGTTCTCTTTTGAGTTTTGCCAGTTGCATAGTTGCGTCGGGTTCTTTGCCGAATAAATTTCGCTTTTTGAGTAACGCCATAATCATAACCCCTTTTATTATTTTTAGATTTAAATAATACAAACCTATTAAATAAAAGGTATCCAGCTTTTACCAAAAATATACATATTTAAGCGTACTAGGCAGTAATTTGTTTTTTCTTTGAAACGAGTGGCGAACCAGAACTAGCCTTTTGCAATTCAACAATAACAATCGGCATGATGCAAAGTAGGAGAACAACCAACCAAGCCGCTGCGGTCAATGGAACAACTTTAAATATTGTCGCCACTTGTGGAATCATGATAACCGAGAATTGAAGCAGCGTACCGATTCCAAAAGCACCAAGTAAATATTTGTTATCAAACGGATTGATTGAGAACAAAGACTTGTCTGTACGCATATTGAATGCGTGGACGAGTTGAGAAATACTTAATGTGGCAAAAGCCATTGTTTGACCAACTACTTCATTATAAAACGCATTTCCGTAAGCAAAAGCAATTAAACTTAAAAGTCCAATCATGATTCCTTCTGCTCCGATTCTTTGCCAGAGCCATTTGTCAAATAAATTTTTCTGCCCCTTAAATGGTTTTCTCTCCATAATATCTTTGTCTGGGGAATCAAGTCCAAGAGCGATTGCTGGCAAAGAATCAGTCACGAGGTTTACCCAGAGCAAGTGTATGGCAAGTAGGGGAGTTCCCCAGCCCATCAGCAATGCGGAGAGAATCGTTACAATCTCACCAATGTTACTGGAAAGCAGAAAGTGTACGGACTTTTTGATGTTGGCATAAATGCCACGCCCCTCCTTGACGGCATGAACAATTGTTGCAAAGTTGTCGTCTGTTAGAATCATATCAGCTGCTGCTTTCGCCACATCGGTTCCACCAACACCCATTGCACAGCCAATATCCGCCGCTTTTAGTGCAGGGGCATCGTTCACACCATCGCCAGTCATGGAAACAACTGCGCCTCTTGATTGAAAAGCCTTTACGATTCTAACTTTATGTTCTGGCGAAACCCTTGCGAATACACTGTATTCATAAATGCACTTGTTCAAATCGTCTTGAGACATACGGCTTAGTTCATCGCCTGTCATAATTTTGTCGGAGCCTTCAAGTATTCCCAATTTTTTTGCAATGGCTGCGGCGGTTGCTCCGTGGTCACCTGTGATCATAACTGGTTTAATTCCAGCTCGCTTACAAGTTTCGACAGCTTCCTTCGCTTCCTCTCGTGGTGGGTCCATCATGCCAATTAAGCCTGAAAAAGTTAGTTCTCGTTCCAAATAGTCCGACGTGATCTTGTGTGGCAACTTTTCGTGAATACGATAGGCAACACCCAAAACCCGAAGTGCTTTGTCCGCCATTTGCGTGTTGAGTTTTAAAAATTCTTTTTCTTGGTTTATGTTTTGGAACGTGCAGAGTTTTATCAAAACATCGGGTGCACCTTTGGTTATGGATAGATATTTTCCGTCAGGAGTTTTATGTATGGTGGTCATAAGCTTGCGTTCTGAATCAAACGGAATTTCTGAAACCCTAGGTAAGTCTCGTTCTAACACGTTCTTGTTTTCTTGATGGTTGAGGGCGGCAAGTACAAGAGCGGTTTCAGTCGGATCTCCAAAAACGTCGCTTGAGGAATCGCTAAGTCGTGTGTCGTTGCACATGGCTGAGTATTTGATTAATTCTTTTTTGCCTTCCTTTGTTCCGTTAACGGAATGCACCTCAACCACTGTCATTTTGTTCTGTGTTAGTGTACCTGTCTTATCAGAACAGATGACGCTTGCACTACCTAAAGTTTCAACCGCTGGAAGTTTTCGGATGATAGAGTTTCGTTTTGCCATGCGTTGAACGCCGATTGCAAGCATGATGGTGACAATCGCTGGAAGTCCCTCGGGAATTGCGGCAACGGCAAGGCTTACAGAAGTCATAAACATTTCGAACACTTCAATTTTTCTAAGTATGCCGATGATGAAAATGAATAGACAGATGGCAAGAGCACCAATGCCAAGCAGTTTTCCTGTTTCTTGCAGTTTTTTCTGCAGAGGGGTTTCGGGGGACTCGTCCTCAAATATCATTTTTGCAATTTTTCCGACCTCTGTTAGCATTCCTGTATGTGTGACGATTGCCAATCCGTTGCCATAGCTAATTGAACTGCCAGAGAAAATCATGTTTTTTCTATCACCTATGGCTGCGTCGCTCGATGCTATGTACTCGGCATTTTTTTCAACAGGCACAGACTCGCCAGTGAGAGCAGACTCTTCTGCCTTTATGCTCGTGCTTTTAACAAGTCTCGCATCTGCGGGAACAAAGTCTCCTGTTTCAACCATAATTAAATCGCCCGGCACAAGCTCTTCTGAATTAATGTGCATGAGTTTTCCGTCACGAATCACTTTTGCGGTTGGCGATGATAATTTTTTAAGTGCGTCAAGCGATTTTTCGGCTTTGTATTCTTGAACCAGACCAAGGATTGCATTTAAAACAACGATGACCAAAATGATAATTGGATCAATAAAATCAGATTCGCCGTTAGAAAAGGATACCCAGAAGGATACGGCAGCGGCTACAAGCAAAATCAAAATCATAAAATCGTTAAATTGCATTAAAAATCTGTAAAGCATACTCGGTTTCTTTTTTTCCTCAATTTTATTTGGGCCGTATTTCTCAAGCAAGCTCTGTGATTGCCGTTCACCAAGCCCGAATTTCAGATCAGTCTCAAGTATCCTTGCTACTTCCTTTGCACTTGTGTCATAACATTTCATTTGTACATCACTCCAATTTTTTTATTTTTATAGTAACAAAAGAGTTACTACACTTGTCCTAATATATATGTTGTCCCAGAAAAAATTATTACGTTTTTTGTGTTTTCAAGCTTTGCCGTTATTGTAACAACGACCAAAATTTGATATACTCAAAAATATTTTAAATTAGGGGGCAAAACAATGGGAAAGTTATTTGGTACAGATGGAGTCCGTGGACATGCAAACACTGAGCTAACACCAGAGATTGCATTTAACTTAGGAAGAGCTGGGACGTATGTACTTACAAAGGAAAACCACCATGCTCCAAGAATTTTAATTGGAATGGATACGAGAATTTCCTGCGATATGCTTGAGTCAGCACTTGCCGCTGGTATGTGTTCCCTCGGAGCAACAGTTTATTGTGCGGGAATTATTCCGACACCTGGCATAGCTTATTTGGTACGAAAATATAATTTTGATGCTGGCGTTGTAATTTCTGCGTCGCACAATCCCTTTGAAGACAATGGCATTAAGTTTTTTAACAGCGAGGGTTATAAATTACCGGATCAACTTGAGAACGAAATTGAGGATATTATTTTTAATAGCCTTGATAAATTACCAAGACCATCGGGTGCACTTGTTGGGGCAAAAATTTTAAGAGAAGAAGCACTTGATGACTATATTGATTTCTTAGAGTCAACACTTAAGGGAGAAAAACTTACAGGGCTTACTGTTGTGATGGACTGTGCAAATGGTGCGACGTATGAAGCGGCACCTGTTGTTTTCGACAGGCTAGGAGCTTCGATCTCGATTTTACACAACGAGCCAGACGGCGTAAATATTAATTTAAACTGTGGTTCCACGCATATGGAAAGTTTAATCGAGTATGTAAAAGAGAATAAAGTTGACCTCGGCATGGCTTTTGACGGCGACGGAGACAGGTGCTTGCTTTGTGATGCCGAAGGAAATTTTATTGATGGCGATGAAGTTCTTTCGATTCTAGGTAACTATATGAAAGAAGAAGGAACTTTAAGCAATGATACAATTGTCGGTACTGTAATGAGCAATCTTGGATTGTTTATTATGGGTGAAAAACTTGGCATTAACATCGAAAAAACTGCAGTGGGTGACCGATATGTTTTGGAAAAAATGATTGAACATGGCTATTCGCTTGGTGGCGAGCAATCAGGGCATATTGTAATCCTTGAACATAACACAACAGGGGATGGAATTGTAACGGCGCTACAAATTGCTGCCATCATGAAAAAGACAGGCAAGAGCCTGAAAGAACTAAATACATTTATGAAAAAATTGCCACAGATTACAGTGAATGCACGAGTGGGCAACGATAAAAAAAGTGGTTACAAAGATAATTTGAAAATCAATGATGCAATCAATGGGCTTTCCGAGAAATATAAAAGCAACGGAAGAGTTTTAATCCGTCCATCAGGAACAGAGCCTGTGATTCGTGTGATGATTGAAGGTGAAAACATTGAGGAACTCACAAAAGACGCACATCATCTAGCAGAATTAATTCAAAGTGAGCTGAATTAAATATTGGAATTATAAATTGTTTGCTAAAGCTTTCCATCTATGATAGAATGTTCGAGTAGATTGTGTGAATATTTTTAATTCGGTAATGTTCTATTTAGGAGGTTTTTTATGAAAACAATTGGCATAATTGGTGCTATGGACGAAGAGATAGCTCTTATAAAACAAAGACTTGATATAGTATCCGCAAAAAAAATTATCGGTAATGACTTTTATATGGGCAAAATGCATGGACATAGTGTTGTCCTAACACGTTGTGGAATTGGTAAGGTTAATGCTGCTATCTGCACCCAAGTGTTGATTGATATGTACGGCGTGGATTACATTATTAACACTGGCGTTGCTGGGGCAATCTCAAGCCAACTTAAAGTGGGAGATGTTGTGGTTTCTGATGATATAGTTCATCACGATATGGACTGCACACAGTTTGGCTACGAACTTGGCGTTATACCAAGGATGCAAGAAAGTTATTTTAAAGCGGATGTTGAACTGATTAATCTCGCAAAACAAACTTGTTCTGAGGTGGTTGCTGCCACAAATAACAAAGCTTATGTAGGTAGGATTGCATCGGGTGATCAGTTTATTGCATCAAGCGAGCAAAAAGAGCGAATCAGTAAAAACTTTGGGGCTTTTTGTGCCGAGATGGAAAGTGCAGCGATTGCGCAAACCGCTTTCTTAAATAAAGTGCCATTTGTAATTGTTCGTGCAATTTCAGACAATGCCAACGCCGAGGCGACAATGTCCTTTGACGAGTTTGTTGAGTTTGCAGCAAAAAATGCAAGTGACGTTGTGGAACAAATGGTGAAGGCTATTTAATAATACCCAAGGGCTGTCCCAAACATAGGACAGCTCTTATACTATCTTTAGAAAAATTATGTGGGAATGATTTTTTTGATTAAAAATGGCAAGAGTAAAAAATTAAGAATCGCTGTTATGGGCGGAACATTCGACCCCATACATTATGGACATCTCGTGACTGCCGCCGCTGTTTTGGCAGAATTTTCGCTTGAGCAAGTTATTTTTATTCCAACAGGAAACCCGGCACACAAAGATTTAAAATACGTGTCAAATGCGGAACAAAGATATTTGATGACTGTTCTTGCGACAACAGAAAACCCAAAGTTTGCTGTGTCAAGAATGGAGATTGATCGAATCGGAATCACGTATACAATTGACACGATCAAAGAGCTTAGAAATTTGCTTGGCGATGAAACGGAAATATTTTTTATCACAGGGGCAGATGCAATCAATCAAATTCTCACTTGGCGTGACGCAGAAGAGCTTCTGAAACTTTGTAACTTTGTTGCGGTGACAAGACCTGGGTATTTAAGCGATGAACTCTATAAAGAGACAGAGAAACTCAAAGTAAGGTTTGCAAGCAAATTGTTTTTTTTAGAAGTGCCCGCACTTGCCATTTCCTCAACGGATATTAGAAATCGAGTGAGCCTTGGTAAGCCGATTACGTATTTGTTACCAGATATTGTGGAAAAGCATATTCAAAAAATTGGTTTGTACAAGGACTTTAAAAGCGAAACGGAACTTAAACTTGATGCAATCAAACAAAAGGTTCGGGACAAGCTTTCAGAGAAACGATTTTCCCATATATTGGGCGTTGAAGAAACAGCGATACATTTGGCAAAAATTCATGGCGTTGATGAGTACCAAGCGAGACTTGCGGCTATATTGCATGATTACGCAAAAGAGATTCCTTCTGAGACAAAAAAAGAACTTTGTAAAAAATATAAAATAAAACTTGACGATGTAATGAAAAAACAGCTAGACTTAACTCATAGTTTTTTAAGTGCGGAGCTTGCAAAAAACGAGTTTGGTATCATAGATGAAGATGTTTTAAATGCGATTCGTTATCACACAACAGCTCGTACAAAAATGAGTCTGCTTGAAAAAATAATTTATATTGCTGATTTAATTGAGCCTTATCGGGAAGACTATGAGGGGCTTGATGAAATCAAAGAAGCATCGGAACACAATCTTTCAAGGGCTGTTGAACTTGGGCTGTTAAATAAAATTGAGTATACGACGTACAGAAAAAAACTCGTACACCCATTAAGCATCGAGGCACTTAATTATTTAAAATCGCTAGATAAAAAATAGGAGGCAAATATGATTGAAGCAGTAAAAGTGGCATATAAGGCATTGGATGAAAAGTTTGGAAAGGATATAGTTGTACTAGATATTAGTAATATCTCTGTAATGGCTGATTACTTTTTAATTGCAACAGGCAACAGTACAAGCCAAGTGAAAGCAATGGCGGATGAAGCGGCACAACAGCTACATAAAATCGGAATCCATTCAAAGCAATCAGAAGGCTATAATTCGGCAGAATGGATATTATTAGATTTTGGAGATATAATAGTTCATGTCTTTAACAAAGAAAGCAGACAGTTTTACAACCTCGAAAGAGTTTGGGGAGACGCAACTGTAATTACATTTTAAGAAATTTGCAGATAGGTGATTGGCTTGACAAGTTTTTTAATTAAGCGTTTTATACGAAATTATGAAAACTACAAAGACAGAAACGTTAGAGAACGCTACGGGATTTTTGTTAGCATTATCGGAATCGTTTGCAACGCACTGTTTTTTGCAGTCAAGCTATTTGCTGGGTTTATTATGGGCAGTGTTTCGATTATGGCGGATGCCTTTAACAATTTATCGGATTCTGGCTCGTCTATCGTCACATTGGTTGGATTTAAACTTGGAAACAAACCGCCAGACCGTGAGCACCCGTTTGGGCATGGAAGAATTGAATATCTAGCGGGGCTTTTTGTGGGTATTGTGATTATCCTCGTGGGTTATGAGTTTTTACGTAACTCAGTTGAGAAAATTATGAACCCACAGCCTATGCAAGAATTTAGCATCGTACTAATTGCCTTGCTACTTTTTACTATGCTCGGAAAGTTATGGCTGGCTTGGATTAACAAGAACATCGGTAAACGCATCAACTCAAAGGCTCTTTTTGCGACTTCACAAGATGCTATGAATGATGTTTTGTTTACTGGTGTTACCGTTGTTTCGGTTTTGGTTACAAAGTATACAGGATTTTTAATTGATGGGTACGCTGGCGCTTTGGTGGCACTGGTGCTAATTAAAAGCGGTTGGGAAGTTGCAAAGGACACGCTTTCTACCTTAATAGGCGAACGTGCGAGTGCAGAAACCGTATCTGAAATCAAAGCAATTGCAGAAAAAAAAGGAAATATAGTTGGAATTCATGATTTGATTTTGCATAATTATGGACCAAATCTTGTCATGGGCACAATCCACGCAGAAGCTCCAGCCAATTTAAGCTTTGAGAAATCCCACGAAATTGCGGATTCAATTGAGCAAGAAGTGCTCAAAAAGCTGGGTGTGTACATTGTTGTTCATATCGACCCAGTATCTGTTGGAGATTTGCGAATCAAAACTCTTTCAGAAATCGTAGATAAAACAATAAAAAATATTGATGTAAGAATGAGTACACATGATTTTAGGTTGGTGGAATCTGTTGGCTGTACGAACTTTGTTTTCGATTTTATTTTTGACATCGAAGTACCACATGAAACAAACGAAGAAACGAAACGGAATCTTGTTAAAGAAATTAAAACAGCAGTTGCTGATTTTGATAAAGCTTATAATTGCGTAATTAATTTAGAATGCAGTTATATCGAGAATTAAAACAAAATGGTGGGTTGAAAATGGCAACAAAAAAAACAAGCAAAAGCTCATCTGGCTCGGCGAGTAAGCCGCAGGCAAAACGGAAAACCATAAAAAAGGCGACTGGTTCGGCTAGTGAGAGTAAAGTAATTCCGCTAAGAAGAAAACGCAAGAGTAAACATATGAACGAGATTACGGCCATCATTACAATTGCTGTCGGTATTTTACTTGGCATTGGGCTGTACACCGACGGTGGGGGATTTATAGGAAAAGCAGTTGATTCTCTTTTTAATGGATTGTTCGGCTTTGGCGCAATGCTTGTTCCAATTGTCATTGTTTCATTTGCTATCATTTCATTATTAAAAAAGGAGCTGCCACTTGCATCAAAATCCTACATATTTGGCGGTTTATTTTTATGCGTCATAAGTTTTGCTCATGTGTTGTATACAAAAGACCAACTGGTTTACAATAGTTTTTCGGAGTATGTAGCCGCTAGTTTTACATCGGGCGAAATTGCAAACGGCGGTTTGTTTGGCGCTTTAATCGGAGACTTTTTCTTGAAAATATTGGGTTCTGTCGGTACATATATTTTATTCATTGCACTTGCTCTAGTCCTTATCATTCTGCTTACTGATAAGTCTGTTTTTGAATTTTTGAAAAACGCATTTGATAAAGGCAGAGATTTTATAGACGAAAGAAAAGAGCTGGCGGCAGAAAAAAGGGAAGAAGCAGAATATGAATATGAAGAAGAGGAAATCGAAGTTGCTCCAATCAAAGAACAAAGACCGATAAAAAAGCAAGAACGAAAAGCAGAAGATGGGCTAACAGCAGCAAGTTTAGCCGCTGAAATTCGAAAAGAACGTGATTATGAAAATAAAAAGAAGAGTTCAGTTGTAACCATCAGTTCGGATTCTAATACAAAAGCGACTAAAAATAAAATCTTAATTTTGAACGAGGGAAAAGCAAGAAGAAGCCCTCATCTCGAAAACTATAATAAAGAACCAGCGAAGCTTATTAAACTTGAACCAAGAGTAAGACAGGAAGCAGAAGTTCAATTCCCAGAACATGGAGAACTTACGCCGATCATTCATGTCCCAGAGCCGAACATTGTAATAAAAGGCGTGGAGATTAATGATGATTTTTTTGCGAATCAGGAAGAGATTCACGAAGTTATGCACGTTGAAGAAAACACAGAGTCAAGCCCAGAACCTAGTATTGAAACGCTTATGCCACTCGAGGTAGAAATCGAACCAGAGGTCATAGCTAAATGTG
>JAVBKL010000017.1:0-2679 GCA_031554055.1 Eubacteriales bacterium
ATCAATCCAATTCGCTGTGCCTTTGGTTGCTACTACAGGTATTTTTCTGTCGCCTGACGACGTTGTGATTATCTTTGCAAACTGTCTGAAAATATTTTGCTCTTGTAAAGCTTCAACCAATGTACGTTCAAACTCGTCCGGAGATAAATATCCACCTTCTGAATCTGTGCCTATTTGTAAGGCGTTTGTAATTTCATAGTTATTGTGTTTGTTACGCATTGCTTTCCAAAAAGCCTGCTTATATTCGTCTGTTGCACGACCTGTTTTGGTTTCACCTGTTGCGTTTGTCGGCAAAGATGGTTTTGATGTAATCGGTGTGTTTATTGGTTTTGCAAGTTCCGAATCAAGTGCCTGCTGCCTTTCTAATCGGTCGATTTCCTTACCTAGATTTACAACATCAGCTTCCATTTTTTCATAAGTAGTTGTGTCCTCTGCTGAAATAAGCCCGTCATTTCCTCGCTTTGTATCAAGAAATGCTTTTGCTGTTTCCCATGCTTTTGCTCTTTTTTCTCGTAATTCTAAAATTTTATTCATTTTGTTTTCCTCCTGATTAATGTTTTAATAATTCTAATCGTTTCTCAAGCTGTCCTATTGGTGTGCCTGTTTTTGCCTGCTTTGCTTCCTTGCGTGGAAGTTTATTCATCAGTGTGTTTGTGACAGTCATTTTATCAAAAATAATCCCATCACTTTGGTCTGCGGTTTGATCGCCGTCTGTGTATAAAACCTTGTCTGCAAATCCGAGTTCCACAGCTTTTTTTGCATCAAACCATGTTTCGACATCCATCATATGCGACAGTTTGGTGCGTGAAAGTTTTGTTTTCACCTCATAGGCATTAATAATTGATTCTTTCACTGCACTCAAAAGTGCTATCGCCTTTTCAAAGTCAACTGTTTCACCCCAAGCCATTGTCGCCGGATTATGGATCATCATGTTCGAGGTCGGCGACATCAAAACCATATCTCCGGCCATTGCTATAACGCTCGCCGCACTTGCCGCTATCCCATCTATTTTAATTGCAACTTGACCTTTGTACTCTTTTAGCATCGTGTATATCTGGCTGGCGGCGAAAACATCTCCGCCGCCTGAATTTATCCAAACCGAGATGTCGCCATCACCCGATTCAAGGTCTGCCTTAAACTGTTTCGGTGTGATATCATCGTCAAACCAACTATCTGAGGCAATGTACCCATCAAGATACAACGTCCTTCCAGCTTCATTTCTTACCCATTTCCAAAAATTCATTTTTGCTTTCCTCCTTTCGCTTTAAATTTCATTAAAAAAAAGCCTACTCACCAAATAGCTCCTTACCGTGCGTTTGTCATATCTACAAATCTACCTATTGACACCATCATCTTTCTTATATTTTTGTGTCCAAGCACCAGCGTCTGCCATGTCAACAAAATTTCCGTTAACCAAATATTTTGAACCACCTAACTCGTCTGGTATCAAATTCAATTCTTCTAATTCTCGAATATCGTTGGCTTACATAATACCGTTTTGACGCATTATTTGATAGTATGAAGCTCTTGAAGCTGCATCTCCCCTTAATCGAGCTATTAAATTAAACTTGATAAAATAGAGCTTCTTTTCTTCAACGCTAAAAAGTGATTTTACAAGAGCACTTTCTATTCTAGTTACCCATGGAACAATTGTATTATCGATAAATGATATTGACTGCGATTCAATATTGCTAAAAGTTGCTTTGTCCAACGAAGCCACCAAATGTGGCGGCACTCTGAATATCCGACATATTTCTTCTGTTTGAAATTTACGAGTTTCTAAAAACTGTGCTGCTTCCGGCGGTATGCTGATTGTTTTGAATGTCAAGCCGTCTTCAAGAACAGCAACCCTGTGAGCATTGCCACTGCCTTGATAAATATTATTCCAACTGTCACGTATTTTCTTTGGGTCTTTCAAGACTCCCGGATGCTCAAGTACGCCACTTGGTGTTGCCCCATTTGCAAACAGTTTTGCGCCATACTCTTCGACGGCCATTGCCATACCAATCGTATTTTTTGCCATGGCGATTGGTGAGTAACCAATAATCCCATCAAAACCAAGTCCCGGTATATGCAGAACCTCTTCTTTATTTAAGATTATCTCGCCATTATCTTTTCTGTAACTGTAATAAATACCACCATTTTCTGCTCTATCTACTGTCATTCTGTCCGGCATTAGTGGGTACAGTGCTAAAACTTTACCCCTACCCTCACGAATTATCTGACTGTACGCATTTCCCCATAATAAAAGATGAGTCATTAGTGTTTCTCTAAACACAAATGACGTCATCTCAGGGTTCGGTTCGTTATGAAGGATATGATACAGATTATGGTCAAGTGCCTTTTCTTTTCCGTTTACCGTGTGTCTGTACGTGTGCAAAGGGAGGCTGGCTATCGTTTCCGCTAATATTCGGACACACGCATACACAGCACTGGTTTGCATAGAACTTCTTTCATTGACCGTTTTGCCACTGGTTGTGCTGCCGAAGAAAAAGCTGTTTGCTGAACCGAATAAACTGTTTTGTGGTTTATCTCTTGATTTGAAAAACCTACCGAATATACTCAAAATACCAGTAACCCCCTATCCTCAATATCATAAATAGACATGTTTGACGAATATCCATGCCTTAGTGCCCTGTCCAGTGCCATGATTGTTGCCACAGCTCCGTCTATTTTTTC
>JAVBKL010000208.1:0-14494 GCA_031554055.1 Eubacteriales bacterium
ACCATCAAAGATATGGCAAGACAAGGCGAAGAATCTGGAATTAACAAGACGGCGCTGATCTTGGTTGGGGATTTTTTGGGAGATGAGTTTGAACGTTCGCAGCTTTACCACCCCGAGTTCACCCATGAGTTTCGTGAAGGAAAAAAGCAAAATGGGTAGCGTCGAGCTATTGGCATTTACGGATAAAGGGCAGCGGCTTGCCGAAACGATTAAAGAACGATTGGAACTTGAGAATACCCACGTGAATCGGGTTTTTGGGTTAAAAGAATTTATGCCTGTTGTGTTTCACAAGGGGAATGTGATTGTTTTTGTTGGAGCGGTGGGCATTGCAGTTCGGGCGATTGCACCACTCATTGCACACAAGACAACAGACCCAGCGGTGCTTGTTGTGGACGAGCTTGGAAAGTTTGTGATTCCGATACTGTCGGGACATATTGGCGGTGCAAATGATTTTGCGGATAAGCTTGCAAGAATCCTTGGGGCGGTTCCAGTCATTACAACGGCTACCGATTTAAACCATGTTTTTTCGGTGGACAGTTTTGCGGTTAAAAATAATTATGAAATTAAAAATACGGAACATATTAAAACAATATCGGGACAACTACTGAACAGACATGAAGTGGGGCTTTGTACCGATTTTGAAATTTTAGGCGACTTGCCAAAAAATATTATTCTTAAACAAAGCGGCAAGGTTGGCATTTATATTTCTTCAAAGAGGGATTATCCGTTTGAGAAAACGCTGCACTTAATGCCAAAGAAATTTCATTTTGGCATCGGGGCAAGAAAAAACACAGAAGAGTTAGACCTCGAAGAATTTTTTTTAAGAACATTAATCGAATACAACATTCCGATGGAATGCGTTGGTTCGATTTCTTCCATAGATTTAAAGAAAGACGAAAAAGCGATTCTTTCGCTTGCAGATAAATACCATATTCAGTTTATCACGTATTCAAAAGACGAACTCGGCAAGTATGATTCGAGGTTCTCACAATCGGATTTTGTAAAATCCATCACAGGCGTTGGCAATGTATGCGAAACATCTGCTTTTCTTTCGTCAAAGATGGGGAACCTCGTGTGCAAGAAAAAAAGGCTAAACGGAATGACCATTGCGGTGTTTGAAGAAGTTTGGAGGGTTTCATTTGAGAATCAAGATGCTCGGGATTGATTATAAATGCTCTGAATTATCCGTGCGTGAAAAGTTTGCAATGAACAAAGATCAGCTCAAGTTGGTGCTTGGAGATTTTTGTTTGGCGAGTGGTGTTTTGGGTTGCGTGATAATTTCCACTTGCAACAGAACGGAAGTGTATGTTTCAGTTCACGACGAACCAGAAGTTTCTTTGCAAAAGATGCTGTGTCAGTCGCTTGGACAAGAGTTTGAATCGAACAAGCAGTATTTTATTACACGAGAAGAAACCGAAGCGATTGAACATCTTTGTCTTGTTGCATCTGGGACGGATTCGCAGATTTTGGGTGATGACCAGATTATTACGCAAGTAAGGGAAGCGGTTGAGTTTTCGAGAGAGCACGGCTTTTGCGACAGTTACTTAGAAACTTTTTTTAAAACCGCAATTACTGCGGCAAAAAAAATTAAAACCAATCTTGTCATTCGAGATACGAAAAACACTTCTGCACCACATAAAGCAGTTGAAATGCTTAAAACCATTTGCGACTTGAGACAACAAGAAGTTTTGGTCATCGGCAACGGACAAATGGGTCGGCTTGTTTGCGAACTTCTATTAAAAGAAGGGGCGGGCGTTACCATAACGCTTCGTCAATATAAAAAAGGTGCAATCGAAGTGCCTGTCGGTGCAAAAACAGTAAACTATAGTGAACGTTATGAGAGCTTAAAAAATTCCACAATCGTAATCAGTGCAACGAGAAGCCCACACCATACCATCACGGTTGAGGAATGCAAAAAACTAGCGTCGTTGCCAAGCATCATGATTGACCTTGCTGTTCCAAGAGATATTGAAGGCACAGTTCAAACACTGCAAAACAGTACGTTATTTACCATAGATGATTTGGGCGATAGGCATTTAACTTTATCGAGCGAGAAAAAACTGCAAATAAAAACATTGATTGCGGAGCAGATTGAAAATTATTTCAGGTGGAAGAACTACAAAATGATTTTACAGGGAGTGTAAAAATGAAAATATTTGCGGTGGGGATTGGCCCCGGAGACTTGGAATATTTGGCTCCAAGAGCAAAAGAGGTTTTGCTTGCCAGCGACGTAATCGTGGGGTATACCACTTATGTTGATTTGGTTGCGGATTTAATCAAGGGCAAAGAAGTCATATCAACAGGCATGAAAAGCGAGACAGAGCGTTGCCAAATGGCGATTGATGAAGCAAAAAAAGGCAAGAATGTTTCAGTCATTTCAAGTGGGGACGCTGGTATTTATGGAATGACTTCACTTTTGTATGAGATGACAGAAAATTTGGAAGGCATAGAAATTGAGGGCGTTGCTGGAATCACGGCGGCGATTGCGGCTGGTGTGACACTGGGCTCTCCGCTTTCCAACGACTTTGCGGTGATTAGTTTAAGCGATTTGCTCACTCCTTGGGAGACCATCGAAAAAAGGCTCGAAGCGGTTTCGTCTTGCGACATGGTGGTTTGTTTGTACAACCCTAGTAGCCATAAAAGAAATGATTACTTAGAGAAAGCTTGCAAAATTTCTCTTAAATATAAGCCCCAAGACACATGGTGCGGTTATGTTCGAAACGCCTTGAGACAGGACAGTGCGTTCGAAGTCTGTACACTCGGAGAACTCCAAAGTGCCAGAGTCGATATGTTTACAACCGTCATCATCGGAAACGCAAGCACAAAAGTCATAAAAGGAAAACTCGTAACCACAAGGGGCTACAAGCTATGAGCGTTTTAATATTTGGCGGCACGACAGAAGGCAGAAACTTAGCAACTGAACTTTCCAAAAACGGAATACAAGTTACTTTGTCCGTAGCAACCGATTATGGAAAAGCGGTTGGGGATCACTGTGACTACGAAGTGATGGCAAGTAGATTAAATGCAGATGAAATGGCTGCCTACTTAGACGAAAAAAAGTTCGAAGTTGTGGTGGATGCAACTCACCCTTATGCAAATATTGTTACACAAAACATAAAATCTTCTTGCGAAGCGACCCAAACAAAATATGTAAGGTTAATTAGAGACGAGAGCCAAAAAAATCCTAGCATCTTATATGTTGAAAATTATCAGGCGGCTTGTGATTTGTTAAGCGGAAGCACAGACAACATTTTGCTCACAATCGGGAGCAAAGAACTTCATCATTTCACAAACGTTCAAGACTATGCTAGCAGATGTTTTGTGCGGATGATCCCCATGATTGACTCCTTGCAAAAGGCGATTGACCTTGGTTTTAAAAGTTCAAACACAATTTGTATGCAAGGGCCTTTTGATATTGAAATGAACAAGGCAACGCTAATAATGACGAATGCAAAATTTCTTGTGACAAAGGATTCAGGAGACATTGGCGGATTCCACGCAAAAATTGAAGCGGCAACAGAACTTGGTGTTACCGTCATAGTCGTTGCTCGACCCATAAAAGAGTGTGGGCTTTCTTATAAGGAAATGCTCGAATTTTTTAATGTACCGACAGAGCGTAAGAAGTTTCCGTTGTTTATAGACTTATCGGGCAGAAAAATTTTGGTGGTGGGTGGTGGCGTTGTTGCCGAAAGACGCATTAAACATTTGGTTCAATTTGGTGCGGAGATTGTGGTGATTTCAAAATCAGTAACCGATTGTATCAGACAGTTATCAGAAGAAAAGCAGATCAAGTTATTCAACCGAGCATATGAAGAAGCGGATTTTAAAAATTATTTGCCATTTCTTGTGATTGCGGCGACCAATGACAGAAGCGTAAATAAAATGATTGGGCAAGAAGCCAAAAGACTTGGCACGCTTCACATTGTTTCGGATCACAAAGAGGACTGCGATTGTTATTTTCCTGCACTTGCCGAAAGCGAATCATTTATAGCTGGACTCATCTCAAAAGACGGCAACCATCTGGCGGTTGCAAACATGGCAAAACAGCTAAGGAGCCTTTTAAATGGGTATGAAAATTAAAGTCGGAAGCCGTGAAAGTGTTCTTGCGGTGAAACAAGCAGAAATTGTAATGCAGTCAATTAAAAAATTTAATCCAGAGATTACGCTCGAACTCGTCACGATAAAAACCCGAGGCGATAAAATTTTAGACAGAACGCTCGATAAAATCGGCGGCAAGGGTCTGTTCATTAAGGAACTCGAACGTGCTTTGTATGACAAAGAAATAGATTTCGCTGTACATAGTTACAAGGACATGCCGTATGAAGAAACAGAGGGGCTACCGATTGTTGCGTTATCGGAGCGAGCGTCTGCGTTTGATGTGTTGGTGTTGCCAAGCGGCGTCACGGAAATAGATTTTTCAAAGCCGATTGGCTCGTCAAGCCAGAGAAGAAGCATTCAGTTTTCAGAACTATATAAAAACTGCGAAGTCAAGCCGATTCGGGGGAATGTGCTTACTAGGCTTAACAAGCTCGATGGTGGCGAATTTTCTGCCATTATTTTAGCCGAGGCTGGTCTTAGACGATTAAATCTTGAAAATAGAATTTCAAAAGCGTTTACACTGACAGAGATGATTCCGTCTGCGTCACAGGGTATCTTGGCTGTTCAAGGTAGGTTTAACGAGGACTACTGGTATTTGTCAAATTTTAATTGTATGGAATCTGTGATTATTTCCAAAGCAGAGAGACAATTCTTAAAGACACTGGGCGGCGGTTGTAGTTCACCTGTTGCGGCTTACGCAGAAATTCATAGCAGTGAAATAAAATTGACAGGCATGTATGTAAGCCCAGATGGGCAAGTGGTTAAGGGAAGTTTGTTTTCTGACAAGAACAATCCCGAAAAGCTAGGCGAGCAATTGGCAGAAATGTTAAGGGGGAGGGCTTAAAATGAAAGTGACTTTAATCGGTGCAGGACCTGGCGACGCTGAACTCATGACAGTCAAAGCCGTAAAAAGCTTGGCGTGCGCTGATGTGGTTTTATATGACAGGCTGGTGGGTGATGAAATCATTGCCATGATTCCAGACTCAGCAGAAAAAATAAATGTAGGAAAAAATGTGAACAACCATCCCATTCCCCAAGAGGAAATTACCCAGCTCATGCTGAAAAAAGCAAGGGAGGGTCATAACGTTGTGCGGTTAAAAGGCGGCGACCCATTTGTTTTTGGTCGTGGCGGCGAAGAACTTGAACTCTTGGCTGAAGAAGGGATTCCATTTGAAGTAATCCCAGGTATCACCTCGTCCATTGCGGCGGCGATGTATGCGGGGATTCCGATTACACATCGAGACTACGCTTCGTCGTTTCATGTGGTTACAGGGCACGCCAAAGAAAACGGTGACCCCGATATTAATTTTGATTCCCTAGTCAAAACAAACGGAACGCTCGTCTTTATGATGGGTGTCTCGAGTGTTGAATACATTTGTCGTGGCTGTCTAAATGTTGGAATGGACAAGGACATGCCAGCCGCAATCATTGAGAATGCGACAAGACCTGAGCAGCGAAAATTCTTGGGTACAGTCTCAACACTGGTAAACTTGGCAAAGGAAAATGCCGTTGTTTCGCCATCAGTTATCATCATCGGCAAAGTCTGCGAGCTTTCGGACAAACTTGACTGGTTTGGCAAGAAGGAACTGCTCGGCAAAAAAATTCTGGTTACAAGAGCCAGAACAAATTCGTCAAACTTATCGGCACAACTTAGAGATCTTGGAGCAAAGGTGTTAGAAGTGCCGAGTATCCGCATTGTTCCGCTGCTTGAAAACAATGATGAGCTTGACTATGTTCTCGAAAACGTGAAGCGGTATGAATGGCTGGTTTTTACAAGCGGCGTTTCTGTCAATATGTTTTTCGATTATGTAACCCGACTTGAACTGGATATTAGAAAATTTCACCACATGAAAATTGCGGCGGTGGGTTCAGAAACGAAAAAAGAATTAATGAAGCGTGGATTGACTGTGGAATATGTTCCAGAGGAGTTTAGCGGAATAGAACTTGTTAAGGGGCTTGTTCCAAAAATGGATCGAGGCGAACGTTTGCTTTTAATACGAGCAAAAATTGGTTCGGAACAAATTTTGAACTACCTAAAAGAAAAAGAAATTTTGTTTAGCTGTGTGGATTTGTATGACACGGTTCTCGAGAATGAAAAACAAGAGCATATCCAAAATATGTTTTCAAATAATGAAGTGGATTTTGTGACCTTTACCAGTTCGTCAACGGTTGAAGGTTTTATCAAAACCATGCATGGCATTGATTTAACCAAAGTCAACTGTGTTTGCATTGGCGAAATCACAGCAGAAAAAGCAAGATCCTATGGCATGAACGTGCAAGTTTCAAACAAGGCAACCATAGATTGCATGATTCAAAAGATTAAGGAGTTGTCAACACGTGGACATTAGACCGAGGCGGTTAAGAGAAAATAATTTAATCAGAAGAATTTCGAGGGAAACAAGGCTCTCACCAGATTCGCTGGTGCTTCCTTTTTTTGTGAGAGAAGGCAGCGGCATCATTGAGGACATTTCTTCCATGGTGGGGCAAAAACGGTATAGCCCCGATACCATTGCGAGGGGCGTGGAAGAAGCACTCGAAGCTGGCGTTCGCTCGTTTATGATTTTTGGCATCACAGAAAACAAGGACGAGTTTGGTTCAAGCGGATTCCATTCGCATGGCGTGGTGCAAGAAGCAATCCGAACGCTCAAAAAACAGTTTTCACAGGATATACAACTGATCTCCGATGTGTGCTTATGTGAATACACGTCGCATGGGCATTGCGGCATCATTAAAGACCAAAAAATAGATAACGACAGCTCCTTGGAATATATTGCAAAGACGGCACTGTCTCACGCCATTGCTGGGTGTGACATGGTAGCACCGTCTGACATGATGGACGGAAGAGTCACCTCCATCAGAAATTTGCTCGATCAAAACGGATTTGAAAATATTCCGATTATGAGTTACGCCGCAAAATATTCTTCGTCGTTTTATGGGCCGTTTCGAGAAGCGGTTGGCTCTGCACCGCAGTTTGGCGACAGACAAACATATCAAATGGACTATCATAATAAGAAAGAAGCAATTAAAGAAGTTTTGCTAGATGTGTCTGAGGGTGCGGACATTGTGATGGTGAAGCCTGCACTTTCGTACCTCGATGTAATCTGTGAGGTCTCAAAGAACGTGAACATTCCTGTGGCGGCGTATAGCGTAAGTGGCGAGTATGCTCTCATTAAAGCGGCGGCAAGCCAAAATTTGGTTGACGAATACAAAATGATGTGCGAAACAGCGGTAAGCATTTATCGTGCAGGTGCAAACATTTTGGTTTCGTATTACGCAAAAGAACTTGCCCAAGCAATGCGAAGAGGTGATATAGGTTGACAGAAAATTCGAAAGTTATGTTTGAGAGAGCAAAGCAAGTGATTCCCGGTGGAGTAAACAGCCCTGTTCGTGCGTTTAAATCTGTGGGCGGCAATCCGCTTTTTATAGAAAAAGCAGACGGTTCAAAAATCTATGATATAGACGGAAATTCCTATATAGATTATGTTTGTTCATGGGGTCCCATGATTTTGGGGCATAATAAAAAAGAAATCCGTGAAGCGGTTATTTCGGCGGCTTCAAACGGATTGAGCTTTGGTGCTCCGACTGAACTAGAAGTCGTTCTTGCAGAAAAAATGATGGAGTATGTGCCAAACCTCGAACTCGTAAGAATGGTAAATTCGGGAACAGAAGCAGTGATGAGTGCACTTCGGCTTGCTCGTGGGTTTACAGGGAAAAATAAAATTATTAAATTTGAGGGATGCTACCACGGACATACGGACAGTATGCTTGTTCGGGCTGGCTCTGGCATTTTAACCATGGGCGAGTCGGATAGTTCGGGCGTGACAGACACCGTGGCAAACGATACACTGGTTGCGGTTTACAATGACCTTGACAGCGTTTCGCAGTTGTTAGATAAATACGAAGTTGCCGCCATTATTGTTGAGCCTGTTGCGGCGAACATGGGCGTGGTTGTACCAGCAGACGGATTTTTAAAAGGGCTTAGGGATTTATGCGACAAGCATAATGCTCTGCTTATTTTTGATGAAGTCATTACAGGGTTCAGGCTTTTAAGGGGCGGTGCACAGGCGTTTTACAATGTTCGAGCCGATCTTGTTACATTTGGAAAAATAATTGGTGGCGGAATGCCAGTTGGTGCTTATGGTGGACGCAGAGAAATCATGGCGTGCATTGCGCCGCTTGGCTCGGTGTATCAAGCAGGTACGCTTTCGGGAAACCCAATTGCCATGACCGCTGGAATCACACAGTTAAATCTTCTTGTAGACGACGGAGTGTATCAACACATTAACCACTTGGCGATGTGTTTAGAAAAAGGTTTAAACGACATAATAAAGAGAAACCAAATTGATGCGATTACCACAAGAGTGGGGTCGTTGCTCTGTATGTTTTTCGGAATTTCTAGTGCGAATAACTACAGAGAAGTCAAAGCCGCTGACACTGAGCGATACGGAAAATATTTTAGAGGAATGCTTGAGTGTGGAATCTACTTGGCACCGTCACAGTTTGAGGCGATGTTTGTTTCGTATTCGCATACCGAAAATGATATTGCAAAAACTTTGGAATGTGCAGAAAAAGTTTTAATCGAGATGAGAAAAGAGGGCTAATATGACAGGAGTTTTAATAGTGGCACATGGCAGCCGTGCCAAAGAAACAGAACTTACCATTGTGTCAGTCCTTGACATGGTGAAAGAAAAAATGGGCGATATATATATCGAGCTTGCTTTTATGGAGTTTAGCGAAAAAACAATCGAAGCAGGGATGAAAGCTTTAATCAACAAAGGTGCTCGCAAAATAAAAATTGTTCCGTATTTTTTATTTACAGGAGTCCATTTAAAAGAAGATATTCCAAACATGGTCAACGACTTTATGAAAGACTATCCAGAAATACAAGTGACGATGGGCGAAGCACTTGGCACTGACGAGCGACTTGCAGAGATTTTAGTTGACCGTATAAAGGACTGATGGCTTTGGAAAAACTATATATTGTAGGTTTTGGAGTGGGCGACAAGGAGCTCTTTACAGACCGAGCAAAAAATATTGTACAAAGTGCAAACAGGATTCTTGGCACGTCCAGAATGAGCCAGAGTGAAATAAATACCAAGAGCTACAAACTTTCTGAACTCATGCTTGCGCTAGAAAAACCAATAGACGGTACCACAGTGGTGTTGGTGAGTGGCGATTGCTGTTTCTTTAGCGTTTCAAAAAACATTGTGGAACGGTTTAAAGATGCTTACGAAATAGAACTCATAAACGGAATCAGTAGCCTACAGTATTTCTGTGCCAAAATAAAAACTTCGTACGACGACGCAAAACTTGTGAGTATGCACGGACGAGACAACCACATTGTGTCAAAAGTTTCTTACAACAAAAAAGTATTTGCACTCACAGGCGGAGAATTTAAAGTGCAAACCATTTGTAGTGAACTGGCAAGGTGCGGCTTGGGGGGGGCTAGGGTTTCAATCGGTGAGAACTTGTCATACCCAGAGGAGCGAATCGTTTGCGGAGTTGCAAATGATTTTACCAGTGACAACTTTTTAGACTTGGCTGTCATGTTGATAGAAAATGAAAACGCAGTCAGTCCACATAAGACCCTGTTTGACAAGGACTTTATCCGTGGCGATGTGCCGATGACAAAGGAAGAAGTACGCTGGGTTTCTGTGCAAAAGCTTGGCATTGCACCCACTGATATTTGTTATGACATTGGTGCTGGCACAGGTTCGGTTTCTGTAGAAATGGCAAGAAAAGCGTTTGACGGAATCGTATATGCGATTGAAATGAAAGAATCCGCCGTCGAACTAATTTTTCAGAACCGAAAGAAACACGGTGCGTTCAACCTAGAAGTAATCAAAGCCAAAGCACCCGAGAGCCTTGAGACTTTGCCGATACCAAACAAAGTTTTTATCGGCGGTAGCGCTGGAAATATATTTGAAATCGTAAAAACATTGGTTGCACGCAACCCACAAATAAAAATAGTAGCGAATGCCATCGCTTTGCAAAGCCTACATGAAATATTGGAAAGCTTTCAAGCGGTTGGATTTACCCAGATAGAAACCATATGCGTCAATGTTTCAAAATCAAAAAAAATTGGCGCATACGACATGATGATGGCGCAAAACCCAATTTATATTATTACCGCAAGTTGGGAGGACTAACGTCATGAGCAGAATTATGATTGCCGGAACCGGGAGCGGCTGTGGAAAAACCACAATCACTTGTGCCATTCTTGCAGCGATGAAAGATATGAACGAAAATGTAATCTCGTTTAAAGTCGGACCCGATTACATAGACCCCATGGTCCATAAAAAAATAACAGAGGTGGAAGCCCGAAATCTTGACCTAGTTTTAATGGGCGAAGAAAATGTAAAGCGTTCGCTTGCAAACAATCGTTGGGAGTTTGCAGTCATTGAGGGCGTCATGGGTTTGTACGATGGGGTTGGGACGGATAGTTTTGCGTCTTCCAATCATCTTTCGGTGTTAACGGACACGCCTGTCATCTTGGTCGTAAACACAAAGGGTAAATCGCAGTCAGTTTGTGCAGAAATTGGCGGGTATTTGCAATTTGAGAAAAACAATATCAGTGCCGTTATCCTAAACAACACCTCCGAGAGTATGTATCCTTTTTATAAAAAAATGATTGAGGAGAAGCTTGCTATTCATGTCATTGGGTTTATGCCAAATTTGCCAGATGCTCACTTTGAATCAAGGCATCTTGGGCTCGTAACGGCGTCAGAAATCGCAGACCTTAAAAGTAAGATAGCACTTTTATCGCATCAAGCCAGAAAAACAATTGACCTTGAAAAACTGCAAGCCATTGCCAATACGGCAAAAGAAATTTCTGTTTTAGAAAATCAATCTTACGAAAAAAATGCAGATAAACCAAAAATTTATATATCAAATGATGAAGCATTTTGCTTTTACTATGACGACAATTTACAGTTGCTTAAAAACCTTGGTGCAGAACTTGCTTTTTTTTCGCCGTTGCATGACAAAGAAATACCAGACGACGCCGACGGCATCATTTTATGGGGCGGATACCCAGAACTATACGCAGAACAATTGTCTGGCAACAAATCTATGACAGACAGCATCAAGCAAAGAATCAAATCAGGGATTCCTGTTTATGCCGAATGCGGCGGTTTCATGTATTTGCAAGAAAGCATCACGGATTTAAATTCTGTAAAAACTGAAATGCTTGGGGTTATACCATCTCATGCAAAAATGACGGAACGATTGCAAAATTTCGGGTATGTAACACTTACAGCGAAAACAGATAACATACTATGCAAAGCGGGTACAACAATCAATGCACATTCGTTTCATCACTCGGTAAGCAGTTTTGAGGGCGAAAGTTTTATCGCCACAAAAATGAGCGGTGGAAAAACATATCCGTGCATCGTAGCGACTAAACAAATATTTGCGGGGTATCCGCACTTGCATTTTATGGGGAACATAGAATTTGCACAAAACTTTATTCTTGGCTGTGTTAGGTATAGAAAAGAGGGTAAGCATGAGTTTAATAACAAACCCAAGGGAAATTGAAACCAAGAGCTTTGCCATCATTACCGAGAGTTTGGGCGATAAAAAAATCGACCCAAGACACGCAAATATAATCAAGAGGGCGATTCATACATCAGCCGACTTTGATTATGCCGATAACTTGGTTTTTTCTGAAAACGTTGTGGAGCTTACGAGGGAAGCATTAAGGAACGGTGCAGACATCGTAACGGACACACAAATGGCAAGATCAGGAATCAACAAAGCGGCTCTCACAAAATTAAATTCTGACGTGTATTGTTTTATTGACGCAAAGGAAGTTTTTGATATCGCCAAGCAAAAAGGTGTGACGAGGGCAAGCGTGGCTGTAGAATATGCCGCTTCCAATTTAAAAAGGCCACTTATTTTTGCTGTGGGCAACGCACCAACCGCACTGATTGAGCTACATGCGTTAATCAAAAGCGGTGTGTTCAAACCAGCACTCATCATAGGCGTTCCCGTTGGGTTTGTAAATGTTGTTGAATCAAAAGAAATGATTATGGAACTTGACGTGCCATATATTGTTTCCAGAGGGCGAAAAGGCGGAAGCAACATTGCCGCCGCCATTTGCAACGCACTGATGTATGAAATTGTGGAAAGGGATTGATACTTTGCAAAATAGCCACAGGTTCTTTAATAATGTTGACTGCAAATATTTTCCGTGTCACGCTGGCGTTGTGCCAGAAGATTTCAATTGCCTGTTTTGTTTTTGCCCACTTTATAGCATGGGCGAGCACTGCGGTGGAAATTTTTCGTATATAGGTGAGAATAAAATAAAAAACTGTTTGGATTGCAATTTGCCACATAACCCAGATTATTATGACACGATTGTTTCAAAATTAAAAGAAAGATAGGCAATAAAAAACCAAGGGTCGCTCCACTCGAAGTGACCCTTGGTTTTTTTTGTACTAGCCTAATTTTTTAGGATTCAACTGTTGATGAATGACGGAATACACAAGCTCAACGTCCAGAGGTTTTGCAATGTGAACATTCATGCCCGCTTCATGTGTCATTTTAATATCTTCTTTAAAAGCGTCGGCAGTCATTGCAATAATCGGAATATTTTTGGCGTCTTCACGAACCAAAGCCCTGATTGTTCTGGCGGCAGTGTAACCGTCCATCACAGGCATTTGAATATCAAGGAGTATGGCATCAAAATAATTAAGAGGCGACTCTTTAAACACATCAACCGCATCTCGTCCGTTTTCTACGGTATTAACAATGGCATTTTTTGAAGTCAGAATTTCTTCTATTATTTCTATGTTAATAAAGTTATCTTCTGCTATTAAAAAACGTTTGCCAGAAAAATCGATACTTTCTATATCCACTTCTGGAGTACTTCTATCAGATAATCGTATATCGCTAAATTCGATTTTGTCGTGCCCCCGAGTCCAACCAGTTTTTTTACTCCGTGCAACAAGTGCAAGCGTGTTAAAAACAGCCGACTTGTAAATTGGTTTAGGCAAGAACGCATTGGCTCCTGCAAACTGAGCACGTTGCTCCACTTCGATACTGTCAAATGACGAAATCAAAATAATTAGTATATTTGAACCTGTCATTTTTCGTACAATTTGTGTGAGTTCAACGCCGCTGATATTAGGCATTTTCCAATCAACAAATGCAATGTCATAAGGACTACCTTTTTCGTGTTGTTCAACAATCATTTCGATTGCCTGTTCGGAGGAATCAACAAAAGTTGCACTAACCCCCAAATTGTCAAGAACAACAACCAGATGATTACAACTATCTTTGTCACCGTCGATTACAAGTGTTTTTATTGCTTTAAAATCTTGAGGGCTTATAGGCGTTGTGTCAATGGCTTCAACTATTCCAAAAGGCAATTCAATGATAAATGTACTTCCTTGGTTCTCAACGCTTGTAACCACAATGGTTCCGTCCATAAGAGATACAAGGTTTTTTGTAATCGCCATACCAATTCCGGTACTACCCGGTCTTGAACCTTTGTCACGGTTTTCTTGTTCAAACGGGGTAAAGAGCTTATCTAAAAATACTTGGCTCATGCCAAGCCCATTGTCGGCAACAGTAAACCTAAGTTTTACAACACCGGGCTTACATTCTCCCAGTTCGTCAATGGAAAGTTTAATTCTGCCGCCCTCTGGTGAATATTTAACGGCATTCGATAGAACATTTAACAAAATTTGGTTAAGTCTCAGTGCATCACCGTTTAGAGTTTCGTGGTTTACATTGCCCATAAAAATATGGAACTCTTGCTTTCTTGCGGAAGCTTGGTTCATTACAATACTTGAAACATTGTTGATTAAAAACGGTAAATTGAAATTCTCGTTAATGACCACCAATTTGCCGCTCTCAATTTTTGACATATCCAGAATGTCGTTAATTAACATAAGCAAATGTTTTGTTGAATTGGATGTTTTTATCAAACAGTCTTTTACTTTTGGCGGGTTATCTAAATTTGCCAGTGCAATCGTTGTCATTCCCGAAATGGCATTCATAGGAGTTCGTATCTCATGGCTCATTCTCGAAAGGAAATCACTCTTTGCTAAACTTGCATTCTGTGCGGCATACAAAGCGCTGCTCAGAATTTTCTCGTTTTCCTTTTCTTTTGTTAAATCACGAATCGACAGAATATATCGGTTAATTACTTTTTCATGTTCAATGGGGTAAAGCGAGAGTTTCATCCAGTTTTCTTTGCGTGTTGTTGGATTTTTATACAAAATCTCTTGTTCGAGCTTTGTGTGTACGGCATTATATCGAATGGCTTTCTCCATTTCTTCCGCTTGCCCGTTTAAATGGCTAAATAATTCAAGCTTGTTGGTTACAAAAGCTTTATAATTAACACCCAAAATTCTATCAACGTTTGAGGTCACAAACTCCATTTTGTTTA
>JAVBKL010000082.1:0-15153 GCA_031554055.1 Eubacteriales bacterium
GGACAAAGCAAAACTTGCAAAACTTACACAAGCAGAGAAAACAGCTCTTGCAGACGTAGTTTCTCATGCAACCATGAGCCTTGAAGATCCACACGGACTTTCACTTACAGCTCTTGATAAAGCATACAAAAACAAAGTAGCTTTAGGCGATTTAGATGTTGCGAGCATCGGTCTTGGAAACGATAAAATATTTAGAAACGGCCCTGGAAAAGACGAGGCTGGCAATCCAGTTTATAGTGTAAACGTGGTAACAACAGGCGTTGCGTTTGATTCCGAAGGCAAAATTTGTTCAGTTATATCTGACATTTTAGAATTTGCAACTGATAACTATGATGGCAAAACAATGCCACGCTTCTTGGGTTGGCCAGGAACTCCTGCGTATCCAATGGTAACTAGTGCAGAAGTTATGTATCCAGTTAAAGACGGCGACAAACTTTGGAAAATCGCAGAAATAAACAAAACAACAATTGAAAACATCATGGCACTTAACCCACAAATCAAGAACAAAGATTTAATTATGGTTGGTGACACGCTAAAAATTTCTGGCGGAACTAAACTCGTTGATGTTGCATCCGCTAAAGAAGCTGGAAATTCATGGCAAACAAAACGTGAGCGTGGCGATGCTTATGGCATGAACCCTAAAAACGAGTGGTACAAACAAATGGATTTCTTCCAAAAATGGATGGTAGGAAAATCTGTTCCAGATCTTAAAGCTTGGTTTGCTAAAAACACAACAGCGGCAGGCCGCCCAATTAAAGCAGACACTACAAATGAAGCAGACAAAGCAAAACTGGCAGCTTTAACTGATGCTGAAAAATCTGCACTTGCTGACGTTGTTTCTGGTGCAACCATGAGTATTGAAGACCCACACGGCAAAACATTATCAGCTGTTGCGTACGCTCAAAAAGTTGCAAAGAGCATTGCTAAATAATTAAGCGAATTTGATTTTTAGAAACCCATGAATGATCGAGTAGGAAACTGACTTTGTTGGCAGCTCCTACTCGATTTTTTAATCGAATGCCTAGACGGCGAAGGAGGTTTTAAAATGAATTTTGCGGAGACTGCAAGACTTAAATTATCGCTTATTTCACATGATGACGAAAACTTGATCTACACGCTTCGATCTGATGAAGAAATTATTAAGTATACCGGAATTAAGAAATATGCTTCTTCTAATGAGGCGGCGGAATATATCGAGCGTATTAAAAAGAATATGCAAGAAAAAAGTTGTTTTGTATGGGCAATCTCAACAAAAGAAGGAGAAAAAATCGGGACGGGCTGTCTATGGAATTTTACAAGGGATGGCCTTGGTGCAGAAGTGGGTTATGATTTACTCAAGCCGCACTGGGGTCGTGGTTATGCCCCCGAGGCAGCTCTTAAAATCATGGAGTTTGGTCGAGAGTTTTTAGGCAAAGAATATTTTTTTGCCGAGCTTCGTTTGGACAACCAGCGTTCGATTCGGGTGTTGGAGAAATGCGGCTTCAAAATTTCACATGAGCTTGAGATTGATGGCAAGCCGTGGGTGCAGATGAAAACGAGCTGCTAGAAAATGAAGGGGCTGTTCGCAATTTTTTCGAAAAGCCCCTTCATTTATATTTTAATAAATAAAAATCGCTTTATAAATCAATACACAAATCATACCGATGAGCATACAAGTTGGAATGGTTAAAAACCAAGATGACACCATATCACGAACAACCGACCAACGAACAGAGGAAAGTCTCTTTGACGAACCAACGCCAACGATTGCGGATGATACAACGTGAGTAGTACTTACTGGTGCTCCCATGGAAGTTGCACCTTCGATAACCAAAGCCGCCGCAGTCTGAGCAGCAAAGCCATCAACTGGTTGCATTTTTATCATGTTCATGCCAACAGTTTTCATAATACGGTAACCACCGACAGAAGTACCAAGTGCCATAACAATTCCACAGATAAAGACTGTCCACAAAGGAACGATATGATCACCAGACGGCAATAAAAACGATGGAATCGCACCGGGGTGAGCCAGTGTTACGCTGGACATCGCCATGACTATAATACCGATTGTTTTTTGTGCATCGTTGCTACCATGTGTAAACGACATAAAAGCAGCAGAAAAAATTTGGAACTTGGAAAAAACTTTATTGACAAAGCTTAGGCTAAACTTTCGCATCGTAACATTTAAAAGTGTGATAAACGAATAGCCAGCGACCAAACCAATGACTGGTGATGTAAACAAAGGTATAATAACTTTGTTGAGCAAGCCAGACCATATTACATGGTCAAAGCTTAGGGTTTGTCCAATTGTGGCACCCACCAAAGCACCAATGATGGCGTGTGACGAACTAGACGGTATTCCAAAGTACCAAGTGACGAGATTCCAAATAATTGCGGCAATAATCGCCCCGCCGATTACGTAAAGCTCCACACCGCCAGAAACAACTCCGCTAGAAATTGTTTTTACAACGGACGCATGGGTGATTGCACCAAAAATGGCACCGATTAAATTAAAAACGGCGGCAAGCAAGATGGCACTTCTTGGTGTAAGGACTCTTGTTGATATGGTAGTGGCAACGGAGTTTGCAGTATCGTGGAAACCATTGATAAATTCAAATGTGAGCGCTAATGCCAAGATTATTAAAAAACTTAACATTGCGTCATGCATTTTTCATCACAATCCCTTCAACCATGTTTGCCACGACTTCGCAAGCATCTAATGTGTTTTCTAGACAGTCATAAATCGCATTCCATTTAATGATTTCGATTGCATCGGTTTCATTTGCGAACAAATTCGCCAGTTCCTTTCTGTAGAGATGGTCGCCCTGATTTTCATAATCATTGACAGTAACGATGTACTTGTGCATCTCTTTGTAACTTTTTTCTGGAAGTAACCGTATCAGTTTCTGCAAGTCTTCAACAGAATTTTTAATAAGCTTAGCAAGAGTTGAGGCTTCATCTTTCATTGCAGTAATACGATACACAGAAAATCTGTGAACAGTCTCTTCCATTTGGTCGAGAACTTCGTCTAGTGCCTTTGCAATGGCAATAATATCCTCTCGATCTAGTGGAGTAATAAATGACGAATTAACTCGCTCAAAAACTCCATGTACTAACTTATCGCACTCATGCTCAAATTTCGTGATTTGTTCTGTGTACTTAGATACGTTTTGAAAATCGTTAAGCATTTTTTCAAAACAGATAGCGGCATCGTACACAAGGTCAATGATTTTTTGAAAATCGTCATAAAAAATCATTTCCTTTTTAGTAGTTCTAAACATTCAATTTCCCCCTTGAGCTAGAGTACATACACCAATATTTAAACATATTATTTTATTTTTGTCAAATTAAATCATATATTAAAATTTTTTGAAATGAAAACAAAAAACAAAAAAAGCTTTAGCAAAATAGCTGCCAAAGCCCAAAAATTATTGGTAAAATTAGTGTCTATTTTCATTTGAAGGGTTGTTCCCTTTGGGCAAATTTCTTTTGATGTGTTCAGTACTTTTAAACTCGCTTTGGTTCTTGCTATCTGGGCTTTTTGCTTGGCTCAAAACTTTCACCTCCTCAAGTAATTATAATTTGCCAAAACGGGAGAAAATATTATGATAAATGAAGGAGGCGAAAATATGGACACTAAATTATTTTATCAAATAGAAAACGCATTGCTCAATGATGAAGCTCCGTCAGGATTTATAGAAGAGATTTCTTTGTGTGAGGAATTTTTGCAGTTTCCGTTTACGATGCTCGTCAAAATGAAAGGAGTCGAACAATCAAAGACGCATCACCCAGAGGGCGATGTGTGGCGGCACACGATGCTTGTAGTAAACGAAGCAGCAAAACGAAAAGACGAGAGCAAAAACCCAAGAGTGTTCATGTGGGCGGCTCTGCTCCATGACATTGGAAAACCAGACACAACTAAAATTAAAAAAGGAAAAATAACTTCATACGACCATGACAAGGTTGGGGCAAAACTTGCAAAGACGTTTTTGCAAAGCCAAGGCTGCACAGAAGAGTTTATAAATGAAGTGAGTGGGCTAGTGAGGTATCATATGCAAATTTTATTTGTTGTCAAGGGGATGCCATTTGCTGAAATAGAAAACATGAAGCTTGAGACAGACGTAAGTGAGGTTGCTTTGCTTGGGCTGTGTGACAGGCTGGGCAGACTTAATGTGGATGTTGAAACCGAAAAGCAGAATATTAAGACTTTTATTGAGAAGGTCTAACTTTGTTTTAACAAAATATTGTTATTTGGTTCAAAAGTGCTATAATTAAATGAAGTTTCCTTAATTGCCACAAAGAGGTGATTGTTTTGGTAAATCAAATTCGAGAAGATGCAGCGAATATTATAGAACATTCTATAAAAGTAGTATTGCCCGAGGCTTCTGTTCAAAGTGCGCTTGAGTTTAAGCAGTTTAAATCGGGCATTGTTGTGATTGCAATTGGCAAGGCGGCTTGGCGAATGGCGAAAGCGGCTTCTGAAAAAATTGGCAGCGATCTTGGACGAGGCTTAATCATTACCAAGAGCGGTCACTCTATGGGCGAAATTGATGGCTTTGAAATTATCGAGTCGGGTCACCCAATTCCTGATGAGAATTCAATGCTTGCGGCAGAAAAAGCAATCTCATATATAAAAGATTTAACGGAACATGACGAAGTTTTGATTTTGTTATCTGGCGGCGGCTCTGCGCTTTTTGAAAAACCTTTGGACGGCGTAAGGCTCATTGATATTATGGATATAACCGAACAGTTACTCGGCTCTGGTGCAAACATAATAGAAATAAACACGGTTCGTAAACACTTATCAGCCGTAAAAGGTGGTAGGTTTGCAAAAATGTGTAAGGCAAATATATTTGCAGTCATTCTATCAGATGTTGTGGGTGACAGATTGGATTTTATTGCTTCAGGCCCCGTGTGTGCGGATCAATCCACTTCTGATGCAGCTTTAAAAATATTAAAACGCTATGGAATTATCACAAGCGATGCAGTCATACGTGCAATCAAAAAAGAAACGCCAAAGATTGTTCACAACTGCACCATTGCCATTACAGGTAATGTAAAAATGCTTTGCGAAGCGGTTGCAAAACAGGCAAAAATTCTTGGCTACGAGCCGAAAATCATATCTACAAAATGTGAACTTGTGGCAGTTGGTGTCGGCAGATTTTTTGGGTTTAAAGCGGCAGATATTTTAAGCGGCAAGGACGAAATAAAACCGCCTTGTGCCGTGATCATCGGAGGGGAGACCGTTGTTAATGTTAAAGGCAGCGGAATGGGTGGACGAAACCAAGAAGTTGCACTTTCGGCGGCTATTGACTTAGAGGGAAAGAAAAATTGTGTTGTGTTCTCGCTAGGCTCCGATGGAACCGATGGGCCGACAGATGCCGCTGGCGGAATGGTTGATGGGTTTTCGGTTAAGAGAATGGCAGAAGCCGGTGTAAACGCAAAAGAATATTTAAAAAACAATGATTCATACCATGCATTAAAGAGTAGCGGAGATTTAATTATAACAGGGGCAACCGGCACAAATGTGAATGACGTAATGGTTCTTTTGATGCTATAGGAAACTGCTTCCGTTTTTGCAAAAAAATGCGTACTTGAAGCCGTACACATTTTTTGCCGCAGGCAGTATCCTAGCGTTTGGAGAAAAGTGGCAGAGCCACTTTTTATAAGGGAGACTTAAGTAGTGTTTAAGAAGTTTATGGAATTTGACAGAAGTATCAGGATTTATTTTATTTTGACAGCACTCACAGGGCTTGCACTGGGGCTTAGTGACGGCGTATTTGCAAACTATTTTAAAGAAGTTTATCACACGGATTCTTTGCAACGTGGGTTTATTGAGTTTCCCAGAGAGTTGCCGGGTGTGCTTTGTACATTTGTAATCGTTGCGTTATCCACACTTGGGGACATAAAAAGTGCCATTGTTGCTCAAATCCTTAGTGCAATTGGGCTTTTGGTTTTGGGATTATACACGCCTGATTTTTACATGATGCTTGTGTTCTTGTTCATCTATTCGTTGGGTATGCATACATACATGCCGCTTGGTGATAGCATTGGTTTATCGCTTGTAAGCCAAGGGAATATGGGCAAGAGGGTAGGGCAGTTTAATGGGCTCCGAACCGCTTTTGCAATGGTTGCAGGTATCGTAACATTTGTAGGTTTTCGATATGGGTACTTTACGTTTGATAATCCGATTGTAATTTTTTTAATCTCGGCGGTTCTGTTTATTATTATTGGGGGCTTGCTGTATCTGCTATTTCAAAGCCTTCCAGATTCGAATGCAGAAAAAAATAAATCGGCAGCTCATGTAAAATTTGTATTTAGAAAAGAGTACATGAACTATTACATTCTTTGTATGCTTTTTGGCGGAAGAAAACAAATCATGATTGTGTATAGCCCTTGGGTTTTGATTGAGCTTTTAAACTTTAAAACGGATACGATGGCGATTCTTGCTGTTGTCGGTTCGTTTATCGGAATTTTCTTCATGCCGATTGTTGGAAAGTGGATTGACCAATTCGGCGTTAAAAAAGTTATGATGGCAGAAGCGTTTGCGTTTATTTTGATTTACTGTGCATATGGATATTTAAGTGCTGGGCTTAGTGCGAAAGTGCTCACCGTATCTGGAATCGCACTTGCGTTTGTATTTTTGCTAAACATCATTGACAGAATGACAGCACAGTTTGGTATGGTTCGCTCGATCTATATGCGTTCGATTGCGATTGTGCCCCAAGATGTAACACCATCGCTTTCACTTGGAATCAGCGTTGATCATGTGGTAGCTATTATCGGCTCGGCGGTTTGCGGCTGGATATGGTTCCAGTTTGGCCCACAATATGTATTCTTGGTCGCTGGGTTTTTGTCGTTCCTCAACTTGGTTGTGGCTTACAATATTAAGATGAAAGTGAAAGAAAGTTAAATGAAAAATAAATCGCCTACAAATATTAAATATTTGTGGGCGATTTTTATATTTACATTATTTTTTTAACATCTCATCAATCGAGTTTGCCGCTTATTTTCCACAACCCATGGCATAAATAACGGTTGCGGCACCTTTTACAGCGTCGCCGCCAGCAAACACAGCGTCTTTGGTTGTTTTCATGCGGTCGTCTACGACGATGCAACCTTTTTTGTTAATCTCAAGCCCTGTTGTGGTTCGGGCAATGAGAGGGTTTGGGGACGTGCCGATTGCCATGATCACGGTGTCAACTTCCAGTTCGAACTCTGAACCTTCTTTTATGATAGGGCTACGACGACCCGAAGCATCAGGCTCGCCAAGCTCAATCTCTACACATTCCAGAGCACACACATTTGAATTTATATCGCCCAAAATTTGAACAGGCGTGGTAAGCATTTTAAATATGATGCCTTCCTCTTTTGCGTGATGCACTTCTTCGAGTCTTGCTGGCATTTCTTGCTCGGAACGTCTGTATATTAAATAAACTTCTTCCGCACCCAAGCGTTTTGCACAGCGAACAGCGTCCATCGCAACGTTTCCACCGCCGACTACTGCAATTTTTTTGCTACGCATAATCGGTGTGTCATAGCCTTCCATGTATGCTTTCATTAAGTTAATGCGAGTAAGGTATTCGTTTGCAGAATAAACGCCCACGAGGCCTTCGCCTTCGATGCCCATAAAAACAGGAAGTCCCGCACCCGATGCAATATACACCGCAGCATAACCCATCTCGAAAAGTTCGTCGATCTCAATGGAACGACCAATGATTACGTTTAGTTCAATTTTTACGCCAAGGTCTTTGAGTTTATTAATTTCTTTTTGCACAATTTTTTTAGGCAAGCGAAACTCTGGGATACCATATGTCAAAACGCCGCCGCCTGTATGGAAAGCCTCGTAAACGGTAACTTCATAGCCTTTTTTTGCAAGGTCGCCCGCACAAGATAGACCAGATGGACCCGCACCAATGATGGCAACTTTATGACCGTTTGAGGGCACTTTTTCTACTGCGTCCGTTACTTCATCTGCGTTGTTCATATACCAGTCTGCCACAAAACGCTCGAGTCTGCCGATTGAAACAGATTCGCCCTTGATCCCACGAACACATTTCGCCTCGCACTGGGATTCTTGCGGACAAACTCGTCCGCAGATGGCAGGGAGCGAGTTGGTAGAAGTAATAATTTTATACGCTTCCAAGAAATCTTTGTTTTGAACAGCCGATATAAATTCTGGGATCTGCACATTGACAGGGCAACCGGAAACACATGGGCGGTTTTTACATTGAATACAACGCTCGGCTTCGCCGCAAGCCATTTCTTCTGTATAACCAAGAGCAACCTCTTCGAAATTTTTGTTACGCACATTTCCTTCTTGCTCAGGCATCGGGGTTTTTGTAGGAATCATATTAGCCATTGTGTTTTACTCCTATCAAGCGGCAATGTTCTCTTGCACAAGCTTCATCTTTTTTATATAAACCGTTGCGTTGCATGAGTTCGTCAAAGTCAACGAGATGTCCGTCAAAGTCTGGGCCGTCTACACAGGCAAACTTCATTTCGCCATTAACTTTTACCCTGCAACCGCCGCACATTCCTGTGCCGTCAATCATAATTGGGTTTAAACTCACAAGCGTTTTGATTTTAAACGGTTCTGTTGTTTTGCAAACAAATTTCATCATAGGCACAGGCCCTATCGCAATAACTAAATCATAATTGTTTCCCGATTCAATTAAATATTTTAGTTTATCTGTTACAAATCCCATTTCGCCGTAACTTCCGTCATCGGTTGTTAAATAAAGATTGGTTGATGCCGCACGCATTTCGTCCTCGAGAATAACAATATCTTTGTTACGAAATCCAGCAATCATGTCAACTTGTGCTCCGGCATTAAATAAAGCCTTTGCTTGCGGATATGCAATGGCACAGCCAACGCCGCCCCCTACGACACATACTTTTTTTACATTTTCGGTATGGGTCGGGATTCCAAGCGGGCCAACAAAGTCTAAAATAAAATCACCCTCACAAAGGTTGCCAAGCATCTTGGTAGAACGCCCAACCGTTTGGAAAATAATCGTTACAGTGCCTTTTTCACGGTTGTAGTCAGCAACAGTAAGTGGCACACGTTCGCCCAGTTCATCTAATCTAAAGATAATAAACTGACCGGCACGTACTTTTCTTGCAACCAAAGGTGCCTCGACTTCAAGAAGAACAACAAACTCGTTAAGCTGTTGTTTTTTAACGATACGATACATACAGAACCTTCTTTCAATTTTTGTTAAAGCTAAATTCATACGATACCAATATACATAATTTAAAAGAAAATTGCAAGGATAATAAAAAGCTGTTATAATGCATGTACCAAAAAAATAATAGGGGTGAAAGTATGGCATTTGATGTTTATTTAACTTTTAATGGTAACTGTAAAGAGGCAATAGAATTTTATTCTGCAATTTTCAAAGCAGAAGCTATGGAATGCATGAAGTATTCCGATGCACCACCAAATCTTGAGGATCCAATTTTGCCACAAGACGTAGATAGAATTTTACACGCAAGCATTCCAGTGTTTGGTGCAAACATGATGGTTTCCGATTGCCCATCTGATATGGAATTAATTGTGGGCAGTAATATTTCATTGGTTTTGGGTACAGACGACAAAGACGAAATTACCAGAGTATTTGACGAACTCAAAGTAGGCGGAGAAGTTATCATGGCACTTGAGCCAACTTTCTGGAGCGAATGGTACGGAATGGTAACAGATAAGTTTGGCATCACTTGGAACCTTAGTCACTCAAACTAAAAACATAATATCCAGAAACAATAATGGGGCTGTCGATTACACGACGCCCCATTGGTTTATACTTTTCTACTCTTGGTTCGGTTTAAAAATGGAATCGCTGAACATTTTATTAAATGAGTTTATATCGCCAAAGGTTGTAAATAATTTTGCAAGCTCTGGAAAGATGCTATCGAGCTGTTCGGGATTCGCACTTACGGTATCTAGCATACTTTTAAAAAGTTCGTGGGCTTCGGTGGTTTTTTGTGCTTCGATGTAGGTTTCGAGTAGCGCCAGCTGATCATTCATGCACTCCAAAGAATCACTACCGAGCAGAAGCTTTCTGGCTTCGATTGAGTCTTTTAGCAATCGGCAAGCTTCCTCGTAGTTCCCAATGCTTCTATAGAGCGTTGAAATATTTTTTGAGCAATCCGCCAGTGAAATGGTTCTGTAACCAACCACAGATTTAATTTGATACATGGCTTCAAGCCTAAGTGCAATCGAAGCGGCAACATCATAAAGTTTTGCTTGAACAGTTGCCAAATTATTTAAACAACTGGGGTAATATGCGTTCGTGGTTGTTTTTTTTATGATACGAAGAGCTTCTTCATAGTACGAACGTGCTTTTTTTTCAAAACCAAACCGACTGCAAACATTGGCAAGATAATAAATGTTTTTACAAAGCTCGTCTAAAATATCGTCTGATAAATATTTTTTTCGCATCGCCTCAAGCCCTTTTTCAAGGGATTGAAGAGCAAGCAAACCATCGCCGATTGCTTCATAGACATAACCTAAAGAATTAAGCACATGAAAATTCTCAACTAAGCTACCGCTAAAAGCCTCAATATCTAGGGGAGTTAAGCTTTCGATTGCAGTCTCTGCAAACACTAAGTGATTCAGTGCTTTGTCGTATTCCTCAAATTCGGAATAGATATTCCCCAAATTGTAATGAGAGTTAATAAATTGGTAGGAGTTTTTTCCAAATAAAAGTTCAGCCACTCTGATTGTCTGTGTCTGAAAATTTATTGCCATGTGCTTGTTTTTTAGCCGCATAAACACAAAGCTCAAATTATTGAGCGGAAAAATCAATCCATTGCTAGGACTTTTGTTGTAGCCGCTGTTTTTTAAAGTTTGAGCCGACTCGGTGTAGAACTTGGTCGCTTGGTTTAACTGTTCCAAGTTATCATAAATTAAGCCGACATTATAAGCATCATAACCATAGCTTTCTTCCTTGTATTGGTTGTCATATGTGGCAATCAACCGTTCGGCATACAAAACAGCGTTCTCTAAATCATGGGCTGTATAAAAGTTTCGCATTTGCTTTCGTATGTTTCGCCTTTCCGAAATAATGCTCATTCTACACCACCTAATCTATGTCATCACTAAAGTATTTTTTAAAACATCGGTTCACAATATCGTAGGTGAAGCCTTGTCTAAGCAAATACTGATACAAGCGACGTTTATCGCCCTCGTCAAGATCCGTTTCATCACGAGCCCGCTTTTTTAGTTTGGCAAGGCATAACTCGTCCTCGTCAATTTCTAGTTCATCGGTTAGATTTTCAAGGACTTCATGAATTGTATTGCTGTTGATGCCCTTGGTGCGAAGCTCATACTTGATTCTATCCAGTCCAATGCCTTTTGATTTAATTCGGGTTTTGGTATAGCTTTCGGCAAAACTGTAATCGTTTATGTAGTTGTAGCTTTCGAGCATATCAAGAACTTTGTCAATAATTACTTCTGGATATTCCTCTTCTTTGAGCTTGTCGATCATTTCTTTTCTCGAACGAGCCCTGTAGCCTAAAAAGTGAATCGCCTTTTCACGGGCTTTCTTGAACAAAACCTCGTCCATTAAATAATCATAGAGCTCTTCCGTAATTTCCAAACCCACAACAAGCTTATAATACAGAACATCAACACCGCCAAGAGAGAAGGCGTACTGCTCATCCAGAAAAATGCTGAATCTCTCGGTATTATGTTTTTGCCGTTCAATTCTTGTGATTTGCATATTCCCACCTATATAAAATCTCTATGGAATTAGTCTTCAAAATCCAAGTCTTCGAATTCGATTTCTGGTTCGAGTTCTGGCTCTGAAAAATCTTCGGCTTCATTCTCGTTCTCAAGAGAAAAATCTGGGTCAACCTCAAATGTCTCTTCGGATTCAGCAACTTTGTCCGCTTTTTCTGTTTTAGCTGATTTGGATTTTTTACCCTTTGCCGGTTTTTCTTCCAGTTCATCAGCACTTGGCGTTAAAAATCTAATTTGTGTATTCAAGCTGGCAATATCTGGTAAACCAAAGTGCTTTCTTACTGCATCTTCAATTTCGTCACAAGTTTCTGGGTGGTCTTTTAAATAAATCTTTGCGTTTTCACGGCCTTGACCAAGTCTTGTTGCACCATATGAGAACCAAGAACCGCTCTTGTTTGCAATACCGATTTCAATTGCCAAGTCCAAAACGTCGCCGGTACGTGAAATACCATAGCCGTACATGATGTCAAACTCGCAAGTTTTAAATGGGGGAGCAACTTTATTTTTCGCAATTTTAATTTTCGTACGAGAACCAACAATTTCTTCGCCAATTTTAATCCATTCTGCTTTTCTAATATCAATACGAACAGATGCGTAGAACTTAAGAGCACGTCCGCCTGTGGTTGTTTCGCTTGCACCGCCGTAACCTGTCTGACCAATTTTATCACGCAACTGGTTAATAAAAATAACGGTACAGTTTGCTTTGTGTGCAACGCCAGTCATTTTTCTAAGAGCCTGTGACATCAGTCTCGCTTGCAGACCCATGTGGCTGTCGCCCATGTCCCCATCAATTTCTGCTCGGGGCGTAAGTGCCGCTACAGAGTCAATGATAACCAAGTCAATCGCACAGGAACGAACCATTGCTTCTGCGATTTCAAGAGCTTGCTCGCCGTCGTCTGGTTGGGATATGTAAAGTTCGTCAATGTCAACGCCAAGTTTTTTGGCGTATGCGGGATCCATTGCGTGCTCGGCATCAACGTATCCGCAGATACCGCCACGCTTTTGAACTTCTGCTACACAATGAAGTGCAACAGTCGTTTTACCAGATGCTTCAGGCCCATAAATTTCTATGATTCTGCCACGAGGTAAGCCACCAACACCGAGTGCGATGTCAATGCTTAACCCACCGGTTGGGACAACAGGTACGTTGCTTGTTTTATCGCCCATTTTCATAACTGCGTTTTCGCCAAAGTTCTTTTTAATATCCGCAAGAGCGCGATCCAGAGCACTTTTGCGGTCATTCTCTGATTTAATTTCCGGCAACGCAGGCTTTTCGTTCTTCTTCTTCTTTTTGTCTTCCATGATTAACCCTCCAGATATTTCTATTTATAAAAGTTCTCGCCTAATAAAATCTAATGCATACACAACTGTTCTGGTTCGCACTCTTTGGCGGTCACCGGGTAAGTTGAAACTCTTGATTTCAGTTTTTCCGTTTCGTGCAATGGCAATGTACACAAGCCCCACAGGTTTTTCTTCTGTTCCGCCGTCGGGTCCCGCAACACCTGTGATGGACACGCCAATATCCGCACCGCTTGTTAATTTGATGCCTTCTGCCATTTCTCTTGCTGTTTCTTCGCTCACGGCACCAAAATCATGAATGGTTTCGGGGTTCACAGAAAGTCTACTGATTTTTGATTCGTTGCTATAGCAAACAACGGACTCTATTAGCGTTTTTGAAACACCGGCAAAGTCAACCAGTTTTGCAGTAAGCATTCCGCCTGTGCAAGACTCAGCACAAGCAATGGTCAAACCCTTTTTGACCAGTATTTCAGCAACGGTTTGTGCAAGGCTTGTTTCGCCCTCGCCATACACATTGTCGCCAAGTCTTTTATAAATTTCATCAGCAACTGGTGCGATGAGTTTTTTTGCTTCGTCTGCGTTATCAGCACTTGCAGTAAGCCGTAAGCTCACTTCGCCAAACTTTGCATAAGGTGCGATGGTTGGGTTTGTTTGTGCATCAATCATGTCTTTTAACATATCTTCGAGATGGCTCTCGCCGATGCCTGAAATTTGTAAAACTCGTGAAACAAAAACTTTATCGGTTCTCTTATGAAGCTCTGGCAAAACAGACGAGTCAAACATGGGGATACACTCGTTTGGTGGGCCTGGCAACATGAACATGAGTTTTCCGTTTTCTTCAATCATACAACCCGGTGCAGTGCCTTTTGGGTTTGGAAGAATGCTTGCACCTTCTGGAATGAACGCTTGTTTTTTATTATTATTCGTCATGACAAAGTTATGCTTTTTAAAAAATCCCGTAATAATCGCAAGGGACTCATCATCTTGAATCATTTGCTTGTTAAAATATTTGGCTGCTGTTTCCTTTGTTAAGTCGTCCTCGGTGGGGCCAAGGCCGCCTGTGGTGATAACCATGTCGGCACGCTCAAAAGCAATTTTATATGCATCAAGCAAACGTTTTTCGTTGTCGCCAACAACGGTTTGATAAAATACGCTAATACCAAGGTTTGCAAGTTCTCTTGATAAATATTGAGCGTTTGTGTTTACTATATCGCCTAGCAAAAGTTCGGTGCCTACTGCTATAATTTCTGCATTCATTATGTTAAGTTCAGTCCTTTCGGTAAATAAAATGCTAGCTTTGCTCTTTTAAAACGTGAATGTTTTTAACAACATACTCCACAGCGGAGACAATTGTAAATATGACAGAACCCCAAATTAATATTTGTCCAAGGTACATGGCTGGGGCATATGGCAAATCAATTAACACGACAATAATCATCGCCATTTGTGTTACCGTTTTTATTTTACCCCAAAATCCTGCGGCTATTACTAAATTATTGCTGGCTGCGACAAGTCTAAAACCTGTGATAATAAATTCTCGGCTAATCAGAATAATAACAATCCAAGACGCCAATAAATTCAGCTCAATCATGGCAATGATTGCAGCGGACACAAGTAGCTTATCAGCAAGTGGATCCATAAATTTGCCAAAATTTGTGATGAGATTATATTTTCTTGCGATATAACCGTCGAGCCAATCGGTTGCCGAGGCAAAAATAAAAATGCCAACCGCCAAATACCGATAGCCCATGTACAACGCAACTAAAAAAACAGGAATCAAAAGCACACGTAAAATGGTCAATCTATTCGGTAAATTCATACACAGCAACCCCCGTCAAATCATACTCGGAGCTTTCGTCAATTCGAACAGTAACAAATTCGCCAGTCATAAGCTCCCACTCACATTCGAAAAATACCATGCCGTCCACATCATAGGCATCTCGATAACTTCGCCCGATGTACACATCGTCTTCTGGCAAACGTCCGTCAACCAAAACTTCGATTACCTTGCCAATAAAGTTTTTACCCTTTTCGGCAGAAATATCCATCTGTATGTTCATTATTTCTTTGCGGCGTTTCTCTTTTTCTGGTTTACGCAAATGATTTTTCATTTTAAAAGCCGGTGTACCGTC
>JAVBKL010000133.1:0-6555 GCA_031554055.1 Eubacteriales bacterium
TCAATTGAATCAATAATTTCAGCTGCATCGAACTTCCTTATACTCTCTATTAAATATTTATAATTTTCTTCTGTATATTCATTGGCTTTCTTACCTATAATCCACAGTTGACTAATAATAGCTATTGTGACTACTGCCAATAAAATTAAAATTGTAATTGTTTTTAAATCTCTTGGCATGATTATATCCACTCCTTTTAATAAACAACATTGAGTTCAGTGAACTTATCTTATGAGAAGACATGATGAGCAATTTATCTGACAAGAGTTAAGGACTAGATGATTTATAACCAGTTAAACAAGATATACCATGGCTATATATTTCTGTCAACGCAAAAAACAAACAATAAGTACTGTGTTAAAAAAATTCTCAAAAAAAACGAGCTGTCTCGCATTTTTCTTGGCGAGATAGCTCATTTTCTATTATTTATAGCTTATTATATAGTTTTAATAAATCCTCATGTGTATCCCTTCGGCGAATCAACGTAAGTTCTCCGTTTTCTCTGATCAAAACTTCGGCGGGACGCAACCTACTATTATAATTTGAGCTCATCACATGGCCATAAGCCCCTGTGTCCGAAACAGAAATTACATCGCCCTCACTTATTTTTGGAAGTATTCTGTTTTTCGCCAAAACATCGCCCGACTCGCAAATGTTTCCAACGATTGTGACAAGCTCTTTTTCTATTTCACTTTCTGATTCGTTCTGGCTATAAACATTAATCTCGTGGTAGGCATCGTACAGCATTGGTCTGATTAACACATTAAACCCAATGTCTGTGCCAATGTATTTTGTCTCGCCGTTAAATTTTATCGAATTTACAACGCCAAGCAAGGAAGAACACTCCGCCGAAACATATCGACCCGGCTCAATCTGAAACGTGAGTTCTTTGCCATAGTCTTTTGCAAACGCTTCAAACTTCTCGTCAAGTCTTTCACCAAGAGATTTAAGATCAAGTCTGTTTTGCCCTTCTTGCTTATGATAAGGAATACCGAATCCGCCGCCAATATCCACAAATTCTAAATCCTCGAAATTTTTAGCAATTCTAAAGATCGAGTCCACCGATTCAAAGTATTTTTCGTACTCTAAAAACAACGAGCCGACGTGCTGATTGATTCCCACAAGTTTTAAATTGTACTTGGCGAGAATTTCTTTTGCTTCGTTCACGTACTCTTCGTTTACACCAAATTTTGTTTGTTTGCCGCCTGTTACAACGGTTGCGTGATGCCCAAGCCCCACGCCCGGATTAAACCGAATCGCAACCTTGCCGCCGCTGTTAATTTTTCCATACGTTTCAAGTTGAGACAAGGAATCAACGCTGATTAAAATATCTCGGTCAATGGCAAGCTGCATTTCTTTTGCGGAGACATTATTTGGTATATAAAATATTTTGTCTGTGGAAAACCCAGCTGCAAGTGCAAATAAAATCTCTCCATCAGACATGGCATCAATACAGATGCCCTCTTCGTTTGCAATTTGAAGCAAAGCCAAGTTTGAGTTCGCCTTGGAAGAATAACTCACATGAAACTTTGGATACTTGACCAAGTTTTTAAGTTCTCTGATTCGCTCACGAAAAATGCTTTCGTTATACACATACAGCGGACTGCCGAACTCTTCAATTAAATCTTGCGGTTTGTGACCCATATAAAAATTATTCATCGTTCTCTCCTACTGGTTCCAAATATTCATTCTATCGAGTATGCCGCTTGCATACGCCAAGAAAATCCCATAGTTTGTAATCGGTACAGAAGATTCCCGAGCTATGGCAACCCTTTGTTGCATTTCTTTTTTGCCAACCATACAACCGCCGCAATGCAGCACGAGCTTATACTCGTTCAAGTTTTCTGGATAATCCCGACCTGTTGAAAAATCTATTTGCAAGTTTTTGTTTGTAATCCGTTTGATTGTCGCTGGAATTTTCACACGGCCTATATCTTCATGCGATGTATTGTGCGTACAGACTTCTGAAATTAAAATTTTGTCACCATCGCATAATTTTTCAATTGCATTGAGTCCATCAATTAGTTCTTGCAACTCAACTTTTTGACGAGCCAAGAGCACAGAAAATGAGGTTAGCTTCATTTCCTTTGGCACGATTTCAGAGACTTCTTTGAAAATCTGAGAATCACAAACCACCAAATCCACTTGCAAACTTTGTGATAAGCACAAGCCAAGTTCTTCAAGCGTTGTGACATTGCATCTGATGCCATTGTCAAGACAATCCCTAATCAGCTGGACTTGGGGCAGAATCAACCGCCCCTTGGGTGCTTCGCTGTCAATCGGAACAACCATCACAACCACGCTATGCGGTTGCAAAAAGTCTCCGACCAATGTATCTTGCTTTGTATTTTCGCAAATTTTATTTAACTCCGAAATTAAATCTTCTCGAACCTCGTCAATATCCTTATTTGAGTTTATGGAAATCACAAGCGAATTGTTGTATTTCTCTTTTAACTCGTTAATTTTATCTAAATCTCTTGTATCAGACTTTGAAAAAATAATCTTATGTGGGATTTTTCTTTTTTCAAACTGTTCCTGCATATCAATATACTCTTGTTCGCAAAAATTATCAACATCTATGACATAATATGCAAATTCGGTTCTGTTAAGGGTCTGAGCAGTTTTCTTCATTCTTGCAGAACCAAGCTCGCTTCTGTCATTAAGCCCTGCCGTGTCTATTAAAACAATTGGGCCAAAACCGATAAGCTCCATCACTTTTGCAATCGGGTCTGTTGTTGTGCCAGATATTTCTGACACAATGGCTGTGTTCGTTCCTGTAATTGCATTGAACAAGGCGGACTTGCCCGAATTGGTTTCGCCAAAAATTGCAACTTGCATTTTACAAAGCTTAGGTGATTGACTCATAACCTTCCCCCAGTTTATAAAAATAAATCTCTGGTGCCTGTTTCCATTTTTTCCAAGTTCTCTTTTACGAGCTCACGCACTTTTTCGTTTTTCACATCGTCAATTTTGCTTGCGATCAGTTTTTTTGCAAGCTCCCTAAACTCATCGTCGCCATAGTCAAGGCTATACTCTTTGAGCGTCATGAGTGCGTTTGGAAGACAGACATTTTTTATGTTAAACGATTTTGCAAGGCTCATAAACCGATCTCCAGTTCTTCCGCTTCGATAACAGGCTGTACAAAAACTCGGTACGAGGTCTTCGCTCATTAACCATTTTATGATTTCCATTGGGCTTCTGTCGTCTGCCACTTCAAACTGTGTAGATTTTTGCTCACGCTTTGCATAGCCGCCCACTTCAACCGCCGAGCCGCCGCTTAATTGTGAAATTCCCATTGAAATCAATACTTTACGCATTTCCTTGCTTTCACGAGTAGAAACGATCATGCCTGTATACGGCACAGCAAGTCTTATTATTGCGACCAATTTTTTAAAATCTTCGTCGGTGACCGCATGGCTGTATTCTGTTTCTGCACCATCAGCTTTACAAATTCTAGGCACAGAAATGGTATGGAACCCTACGCCATATTTTTGCTCGAGATGTTCATTATGTAGCATTAAGCTCAACACTTCGTATTTATAGTCGTATAAACCGAATAAAACGCCACCGCCCACATCATCAATACCAGCTTCCATCGCACGATCAAACGCAAGTGTGTGGTATTCGTAATTACGTTTTGGCCCACCCTTGTGTACCTTCTCGTATGTTTCTTTGTGGTACGACTCTTGGAATAAGATGTACGTTCCGATTCCCGCTTCTTTCAATTTTTCGTAGTCCTCAACCGTAGTCGCCGCAATATTTACATTCACACGCCTAATCTCGCCGCTTCCAAGTTTTTCCGAATAAATGGTTTTAAGACATTCCAAAATATAATCAAGCGGACAATTCACTGGGTCTTCTCCCGCTTCCAGTGCCAAACGCTTGTGCCCCATTTTTTCGAGCAAACGAACTTCCTCACGAACCTCGTCCATGGTTAGTCTGCGTCTTGTAAACTCGTTTTTGCAATTGAATCCACAATATGAGCAGTTATTGACACAGTAGTCACTGACATACAGCGGTGCAAACATAACCACACGCTCGCCATAAATCTCATCTTTGATTTTACCCGCAATCTTAAAAATTCTATCCCAAACATTTGTGTCACAGACATTCAGCAGCGTCGCCACATCTTTATGAGTTAGTCCCTTAAACATTTCAGCACGTTCGAGAATTTCGTCAAGCACCTCACGGCTTACATTCTTGCTTTCTTCCAACAAACCATTAACATATCCGTCCTCAATAAATATACTCATAAAACCCCTCCTTTATAGTAGTGGTGACAGTAACCTCGAAATTGATTCTTTTATTTTTGCAATCCGCGTACGATTGTGGTAAAACTCTGCTGTGATTTCCGTGCAGTCATCTAAATCCTTTAAAAATTGTGCTTCGAGCTTGGTAGAAATTTCTTCGTTGTACACAAAAGAATTTACTTCAAAATTGAGTTTAAAACTACGCACGTCCATGTTCGCTGTTCCGACAGTAGAAATAATACTGTCTATGATAACAAGCTTTGAATGCACAAAGCCCCTTTCATACTGGTAACATTTGACTCCAGCCTGTAGAAGTTCGCCAAGGTACGACATGGCCGCACCATATACAAACGGGTGGTCGGGTTTTCCGGGAATCATAATCCGTACATCTTTTCCTGCTAATGCGGCAATCCTTAACGACTCCAAAATATTATCGTCAGGCACAAAATACGGTGTTTGTATATAAATCGAATGATCCGCTTCGTTTATCATTTTCGAAAGTGCATACACAATCGAATACCACTTGGTATCCGGCCCGCTACTCACAATTTGAATCCCTGTGTTGCCATACTTTTCCTTGCTGTTTACAAAATATTTATTGGAAAGCACAAATTTCTTGTGCGAACTAAAATTCCAATCCATAAAAAATCTAATTTCCATTTGCCTAACCGCATCACCAGAAATTCTTAAATGGCAATCTCGCCAGTATCCAAAACGTTTGGTAATGCCAAGATACTCGTTGCCAATATTAAGTCCACCGATATAACCGATTGTCCCATCTATGATGGCAAGTTTTCTGTGGTTTCTGTAATTCATTCTTACAAATCTCGGCGGAAGAAAAACAGCAAGTTCTCCCCCACAAGCCGTAAAGTGTTTGAATATTTTTTTAGGTGAACCCATTCCGTCTATGAGCACCTTTACTTCAATACCCTCTTTAACTTTTTTACAAAGAGCATCTATCACTCTTTGTCCCAGTTCATCGCCCTTAAAAATGTAATACTGAAGATGTACAAAGCTTTTTGCGTTTTCAATGTCACGAATTAGTGCGTCAAACTTGGTTTTGCCCTCATGATACATCTCGACGGCATTATTTGTTGTATACAATCCGTTCCCCGAAACTAAATTTAAATATACGATATCATCAAAATGTGTTGAACCTGTAATTTGTGCAATGCTCTTTTGTGCAACAGAATTTAGCTGCTCTTGCATTTCTTCATAACCGTTTATTTGGCTGTCAATGTATTCTTGATGTATACTTTCGTCCTGTTTCGCTTTAAAGGCAAACACCCGCACCTTTTTGCTCTCAAGCCCAAAAATTAAATAAACAATAAACCCGATATATGGAACAATGAGCACCAGCATGAGCCATGCCCAAGTAACGCTTGGGTTTTTTCGTTCAAAAAAGACTACAACAATCGCAAACAAAATATTAATTAAAGCGGTTGTTGCACTTAACAACTCGAAAAATTCCGAAATCATAGAGCACCTCCACTATTTGCTTTGTTCCATTATACACCAGAAAAAAACAAACTACAATTTTGTTATTTAAATATCATCTATTTTCACAATTAAAACCAATTCAATATAATTAGCGATTGATTTTTTGTTATACTTAGTATAAAATATAGCTTGGCTATCATAAAAAAACTTTACAGGCAAACTAGGAGGAATTATTAAATGGGAACGTTTGACATCATATTAATTGTCTTTGGAATTGCAGTTGCAATCATGGCTGGTCTTTACTTTTTAAACAAGTGGGCTACTCGTCGGTTAAACGAACAGCAAGGACTCATTGACCGTTCAAAACAAAGTGTATCAATTTTTGTCATTGATAAAGGTCGTTTAAAAGCCAAAGACTCAAACTTGCCAAAAGCTGTCTCTGCACAACTTCCGAAATATTATAGATTTATGAAATTGAATCTTGTTAAAGCAAAAGTTGGCCCAAGCATTGTAACACTCATGTGTGACAGAAATATTTACGATGCGATCCAACTCAAGAAAACCATTAAAGTGGAACTTGCTGGCATTTACATTGTAAGCTTCCAAGGCCAGAAATCAAAAGCACAATTAATAGCAGAAGGCAAAGTACCAAAGGGATTTTTCGGAAGAGTTTGGTCTCGTGCAAAAGGCTTGGTTGTTCGCCAGAAATAATTTAAATTTAGTCACATTACAAGGTGGATTTTTATGAAACTACCCACAGAAGTATCCAACATAATAAAAACGCTTAACCAAAACGGTTATGAAGCATATGCAGTTGGGGGTTCTGTTCGTGATTGTATCATGGGCAAAACCCCCAAAGACTGGG
>JAVBKL010000172.1:0-10935 GCA_031554055.1 Eubacteriales bacterium
TATGTCAAGTTTGTCATTCTCAATTGATTGTTTAAGTAACTTTGTAAAAATCTTACCTTCACGCATGAACGGGTAGATATTTTTAATATTGTTCTCTTCTGCAACTTCAAGTACCCATTGAACACTTAAAGAGAGAATTGGTCCCAGAAAAGAAGCACCAAACGCAAACCAGAAATCGTTTTCAGGTGACAAACTGGCAGAAAGCCGCCTAATTGAATTCAATTCGGGCAAAAGTGGCTTTCCATAAACCAATTCCTCACGCTCCAGAGGGTCATAGTTCATTTTGGAAGGTATCACATCGTAATGCAATGCTTGTATACCTTTTTCACCTGCTTTGCAGACGTCTGCACTGTAGTTATCTCCAATATGCAAAAGTTCACTTGCTTGCAGTCCGTTTTCTTCTAAGATTATATCGTACAAAAATCCATCGGATTTGCTTTTGCATAATTCACAAGACACATAGATATTCTTTATATAATCTATTGGGAAGTTTAAGTTTTGTAGGATCTCAAGTATTACTTTTTTTGATAAATACATGTCACTTGCAAGCACGATAGGTACATTGTTCTCATGGAGGTACTCAATTAACGAGCAAACACTTGGGTTTAAAAAAGTGTTTGCTATTTCAAGCTGAATTTCAAGTTCAAGTACTTTTGACAAATCTCCAAAATGAGCTGGCATTTGCTCGTATATCTCATATATCGTTACTTCTCTATGCTTCTCTGATTTGTATTTTTTGCTTCTTGCAAGAGATTCTGATTTTAGGCGAATTTCCATAAACATATCAGGGTGAAGAGTGTTTGGAAGCATCCCCTTTGATTTAGCTTGTATACAGACAACTTCAAATAGGTCTACATACCTGCGGAAATAACGAAACAGTATTGTATCAAAAATGTCAAAACTAACACAACTAAATTTGAGATAATCTGACCTTTGGTTTAAAAAGTTATCTTGTTGCCACAGTGGCATTTTTCTTCCTCCTCTAGTAAGAGTTCCCATTAAAAATTTGTTTGTTTTTAATAATACGTGATAAAAGAAACTCTATCTCAATGGGTGCCCATATCCACAGCTTGTTTTGCTATTCGCCATTACTGCACGCCTCGGAAAGTTTTGCGGGAACAATCCAAAAGATTATACAACATGATTCAGCCTCCAAACACACTTTCTCTGAAACGTACTTCGCTTGTTCCCATTTTTTCCTTAAAATCCGCATAATCACAAGCGTCATTCGGAATTGACAACCCAAGCTTGAAAATAAATATATCCTCACGAGGGGCAACATTTTTTTCGTAAGTAGAACCTCGATTCAGTTTTAGCAAGGTTGTATCGGATGCATAGCTTTGCGGATATAGATAAAACCCTTTCTTTGCATCAAACCGAAACATATATGCCAGCAATTGCTGATAATCGCCGCCATTGATGTTTCTGCATGGTTTATATTTCGCATCGGCGATTGTACGATTATCTGCGTTGCAACTGATGAAATCGGGATAGATGAGCCCTCTATTTCTGTCAAACAGGCGTTCTCCTCCTTTACCAACTTTGTTCTTTGGGTGATAAAATTCTTTTCCGATTAGCAAATTAACGTATTCTTCCCAAAGCCAAGCACCGTCCACTAAGATGCCGTGTATTTGGTGCAAACCAGATCCAATCTGATGCTTCTCGTGTTGCAAAATCATAATACACAAGCGCTGTAATATTCTGTATTCACGATAGTAGGCATGACGAAGAGGGTTATTTTTGTTTTCAACTATAATTTTTCTTCTGTCATAATACTCATAGTTGGTGGTTGCACCAACAACTGATCTAACCTCGTTCGTTACTTTTTTCAACAGATTAATACCATACGGTTTCTTCTTGATAAACTCTATCGTATGGCGAATCAATTCCATTATATAATTGTCATATGAAAACTCTCTTTGATTGTATGCGATTTTTCCAGTGAAAGGTGTGTTTTCCTTGATGTGACGGGTAAGATCAATGGTTCCCTTAACCTTTTCGTCGTTATACTGATTGCGAAGGTAGGTTTTGAATACACCTTTACGCATGGCTACCTTCAAATAGTAGGGAAACAAAAATAGAAGCAAATCAAACCAGCGGTGTTCTTGATTAGCATCTGTATGCAGCTCCAGCAGATTAGGAATATCTAATACAGTTTCAAGTAGGTACTGAAAAAAATAATCATGTTCACCTATTGAAAAGCGCGACTCATGACAAGACGCTCTTTCCCACACCCTAAAAAGCCCATAACGTTACTGGAACGATAACAATCATTGGCGCTTTGCAAAATTAGCTGTTCTTTCGTAATATCTTCCGCATCTTTGATTAGTTCAGGAAATACAAAGATATGTTCTTTTTCAAGTTGGGCAAGTGCCATATCCGCAATTATTTCTGTCAGATGGCTAATCTCATGAAATTGCTTTTTGCTAATAAGTGCATTATCCTTAATCTTGAGTTGTGTCATCGCGGTCACCTGCTTCGTCAATTACATAGCCATATGCCTTTGCAAACTTTTTCATGATATCTACTTCGCCATGCATACCACGCACATATTCTTGCAGTAGAGGCTGAAGGTAATCAATCCACAATTGGTCAAAAGTTAAGTACTTTAATTTCAAAAAATAGGACGCACCAATGTGATAATTCTCGTTTAGTTCGTCGACCTCGTTGATTTCACGGTTTAGCGCGGTCATTCTCTTGATGGCATCTTCTTTCACCCCGGCGAGGGCATCAAGCATTTCCAATCGTTCATCTGATTTTATTTCGATAAATCTAAACCGACGACGCATTGCAAAGTCAAAACTATCAACAGAACGGTCAATGTCGTTCATTGTTCCGATGATATAGACATTTTCAGGTATATAAAACTTATCATCCGGGTTTTCGTGCAAATTGGCATATTGTGTGGATACTTCCCCCGCTTGCCCACGGTACCCCGGATCAATGGAGAAAAACAACTCGCCAAAGATTTTGGAGATCTCACCACGGTTAATCTCATCAATAATGAATATGTAAGGTTTCAATTTTTCTTGTACTGGGGGGGACATGGAAACTGGCACGCTCTTAGCTCTAATTTCATTATAAATCGTTAAATAATAGGAATCATCTTGCAAGCCGTTTTTTCGCCCAAAGAAAGCTGTCACATCCTTTACTTGGTCAAATTTCTGGTCTGACTCCAAAAGCTCTTTTAATTCTTTAGTTTTCAGGCTCAGCCTTTTTGATATTTTATTCTCTGGGATGTAAATCTCAATACGCTTATCATCAACGCTTGTTATATAGAATTTAGTTCCGCGAGATATTTCTAGCTCATCTTTGCCTAACCCAAAGCTTGAAAAATAAGAAGTCATCTGTTCTTGCACGGATGCTTCTTTTTTGACTACTTCCTGCGATTTTTGTGAATTATCAAAGTTCGTTCTTGCTTGTTCTACAAACTTCTTAAATATACCATCTTGACGCTCAAAGACCATGGCACCATTCACATTTTTCATTGGGCGCAAACCTTCTACAAAATCGGAGTAATCATAGCTTGGGTGAATTTTATTTGCTTTTTCTGTTCGTCGGTCAGTAGCCTATCGTTATCAAAATAGCCATTACTAATGATATCGGCAGCAATTTCTTTTGCGAGATACGATTTTCCAGTCCCCGGTGCGCCTCGAAAGATGATATTCTTGGATTCAATCAAATTAGTGGAGTAGGGATTCCTGTATCCATTAATTTCTTGGATTTGTTTCACTATTGCCGACTCTTCGTTTTCGGGTTGTACCACTTCTTTTTTGTCCTTAGCTCGGTACAAGAGAATGAATTTGTCACCTTCATGTCCAAATCGTTTCAAGCATTCCTGAACGAACAGAATGGTCGAGAAAATATTCCAACAATAAATGACAAATAATTTATCGCCGCCATAGCTATACATTAAAAATTCGTCTGAGTTTTTATATTTCTTAAATTCTTCGACACTTGGGAAGATACCACGAATGACTTCCAAAGTCGTCGTGTACTGGCAGATTGGAAAATTGGCTTTTTCTTCTGCAGGTAAAGAATCAATCAATTGCTCAAAGACTTGGCAAGCCAAACGCGGCAAGGTTTGGTTTGAGTTTCTTCTTTCACCTTTATTATATTTGCGCTGGACAACAGTTCCTGCGCCATTTTTAAAGTATGAATCAAGTGGCTTGTAATTATCACCAATACCAATATTGTCTAGCGTAAATTGATCGTTAGTTGATATAATTTCATTTGCTGTGATAATCATCTCAAATTTTTCTTGAGTTGCCTCAATCATAAAATTCACTCCTCCCAATAATTTTTTGCCCTATACGTTACATTCTACAGTTGTAATATCTTCACCATGAATCAAATGGTTAGCAATACGATGAATATATTTGTGGGATATTTCTGCGGGATTCATCAACTAATTCATATTTTGTACTTTTGTGTTTGTCCAGAACACAATTTTCATCAATATACTGAATCGCCTTGTATATTGATTCCTTGGATAGATTTTTCAGAAATGCCATTGTATTGCCCCCTTATTCAGTTGCAAATTGTATATTTTATCCGCTCTCTCAATTTTTCCAAATGCTATTATTCTACTGTTTTGATGCTTCATCGCAAAAGTTTTGACAATAGCACCACCGTTTCCACATGATAAGTCCTAGCGAATAAATCATGCACCCTTATCTTCTTCACTTCATAACCACTATTTTTAAATACTGCCAAGTCTCGTGCCAGTGATGAAACCTTGCACGAGACATAAATAATCTCACGAGCATTAAAAGCAATAATTTTATTGATAGCCTTTGGGTGGATTCCGTCACGAGGTGGATCAAGTATGATCAGGTCTGGCTCAATTGAAAGTTCTGGTACAATCTTCAAAACGTCTCCTGCATAGAATGTGCAGTTGTTGATGCCATTGAGTTTTGCGTTTTCGTTAGCGGCAACGATTGCTTCCTCGACGAGCTCAACGCCTATCACTTCGCTAGCCTTTTCTGCCAGAATTTGCGTGATTGTACCTGTTCCACAATAGAGATCAAGAATTTTTTTATCTTGCGTGTCTCCCGCAAACTCTCGAACCGTCGAGTATAAATTTTCTGCACCAGCTGAGTTGGTTTGAAAAAATGAAAACGCCGAAATTTTAAATCTAAGACCCAAGAGCGTTTCGTGGAAATAATCATGACCCGAAAGAACTTCTAGCTTTTCGACTTTGACAGCATCAGAAACAGAGTCGTTGGTTGTATGCAAAATACCTGCGAGCTTTCCGTCTAAGCTAAGGCTTGTAAGTTTGCTTACGAAAGACTGCAGAGGAGTTTTTAACTTGCTCGTTGTAACAAGATTAACAAGTATTTCCCCAGTAAACTTTGCTTTTCGAACAATTAAGTGCCTAAGACTGCCTTCATGGGAAAACCGGTGATAGAAACTATCTTCTGAATCTTTAAAAAAATCAAGAGTAGCCAATAGTATTCTTTTAAAATCCGAGTCAACGATTTGGCAATGCCCCACGGTAACTACTTCGTAGTTGCTCAGGCGTTTCCGGAGTCCTAAAGAAAGCTCTCCGCCTTTTTCTAAATCGCCAAAAGAAAATTCCATTTTGTTTCGGTATGCTACATCGCTTGGAGCAGGGTCGATACCAAGGTATTCAAATTCTGATATTCCCGCTAATTGTAATGTGTCAAGCACCATCTTTTCTTTTAAGTTTAACTCGTCTTGATAAGAAATATTTTGATAACAACAGCCACCACAAAACGCAAAGTCACAGCAAGCTGGCTCAATTTCGTTTGGGGCTTTCTCAATTACACGCAGTTTTCTGCCTTGGTACACGCCACGTTTTTTGGAGACAATTGCTTCGACCAATTGCCCAGGCATTGTATCCTTGATTGTTATTCTATGACCTTCATATTTACCAATTCCCTTGTTAGGAAACTCAATTGTTTCTATTTTTATTTCAGCAGTTATCTGCGTCATATTCCTACCCCTTTAACACATTAATAATTTTTTTGTCCATACTATGTTTTAATCTTGTCAATTTTTCACTTTCGTGATATAATCCAAGTATATTTTAATAACTAATAGGAGTGTTTTCATGTCTGAATCAGTAGCAATCGGTAGCATCGTTGAAGGAAAGGTAGTGCGTATTAAACCATTTGGTGCAATAGTTTCTCTTCCGGACAACACACAAGGTTTAGTCCACATATCACATATCTCAACCAGTTTTGTCCAAAATATTGAAGAACATTTGGCAGTTGGCGATGTAATTAAAGTCAAGGTCATTTCTTCTGATGCTGCCACTGGTAAAATTTCGTTATCAATCAAAGAGGCACTTGCACCACCGCCTATTAGAAGAACAGAGCATGAAGCCCATAGACCAAAGGCTCCTATTGATAGTGAAAATTCATTTGAGGATAGATTTAAAGATTTTCTTAAATCATCTAACGAGCGTCAAGCTGGTTTAAGCAAACGCAACAAAAGACGTTAATTTCTTTTATTCAAAAACATCATCAAGGAGTGCTTTTATACGAGCACTCCTTTTTTGTGTTTCTTTGTGGTCAATGCAAATCGTTTCTTGGTCTTGCTCGTAATGAATCACTACGCCCTCTTTGATTTCTAATGACAACTCACTTGGGATCTGTGCCATCGTTAGCTTTATGATTTTTCTTGTCTCAATCTCTTCACAAACAACTATGCCCTCTACAATCCGATCCACAACCAACATCATGTTTATTCCTCCAAGCCCAAAAATCTATAAGATTCTCCATCTGTTTCAATGGCAATGTCGCCCAAACGGTCTGTTCTCATTATTTGAATATTTCGCTCTTCCAGTCTTTTTACAACTTCTTCGTGGGGATGACCATAATCGTTATTCAGTCCAAGGCTGATGATTGCAATGTGAGGAGCCACTGCGTCTAGGAATTTAGCAGAGCTGCTTGTGTTACTGCCATGATGCCCTACTTTTAGGAAATCTGCTTTTAAATCCAAACCATCGTCAAGCATTTCGTTTTCGGATAATTTCTCTGCATCTCCAGTAAATAAAAATCTATGGTTGCCATATGTCATTTTGAGTACAACGGAGAAATTATTTAAGTTTTCGTATTCAGTCGAATTTGGTGCCAATACATCAAACTGGGCTTCACCCATATGAAACGTTTCGCCAACCACAGGTGAATGAGCTTTGATGCCTTTTTCTTTTAAGGACTCTAACATTTTTTCAAATGAAGTTGTGTTATTGGTTGCCTTTGGCATAACAAAATTTCCGACTGGAAACTCTCTAATAATGGTTGCCATTCCGCCCATGTGATCGCTATGTGGATGTGTCGCCACGATGTAATCAAGTTTCTTCACGCCATGCGAATTTAAATAGTCGATCACCTTATCTACATATTCATATTCGCCGCAATCAATCAACATATTCTGGCCGCCGCTTTGGATTAGTGTCGAATCTCCCTGTCCCACATCAATGAAATGCACACTAGCAATGTTTCCGCTTGTTTGAACAGGAACTTGCTTTGGCTCGTCTTCAATAATATAACTTATGATTACTACAATTACTAAAATGATTGACGCAATAGTCGAGCGAGGTAATTTTTTCATAGTGCCTCCGTTTATAGACTTACATCATTTTTCGAATCATATCAAATTTTTGAACGGGCTGATCCAATTTTATTTTCAAAATTTCTTGTGCATGTGGAGCTGCACTAACTTTCATTCCATATTTATTAATCAGTTCGGCAACTTCTTGCGTAAAGCCGCTGCCCTTTGCTGGAAAAATCTCAACTGTGTCGCCAACCACAAATTTGTTGCGTTGTTCGACTGTTGCATATCCTGTTTCGCTATCATAATCCACTACAATTGCAATAAAATCATACGTTCTGATATAAGAGCTTGTGGAATAAAGCTGTGCGTCTGCTTTCGGTTTTGACTGATAAAAACCTGTCGTATAGTCACGGTGGCTCGCTTTTTTTACTTCTTCCAAATAATAATTCTTTTTGGCGTTGTATTTTTCTGCGTCCTCAAAATAATCGTCGATTGCTTCTCGATACGCCTTTGTCATACAGCCAACATAGTATGGCGTTTTCATTCTGCCTTCTATTTTAAAGCTGCCGATTCCCGATTTAATTAGCTCTGGAACATACTCAATTAAACACAAATCCTTCGAATTATAAATATAGGTGCCTCGCTCGTCCTCATAAATCGGCATATACTCATTGGGTCTGCTCTCTTCCACCAAATTATATTTCCATCTACAAGGCTGGGCACATTCCCCATGATTGGCGTCACGCCCCGTCATATAGTTGCTTAGCAAGCATCTGCCTGAATATGAAATACACATTGCCCCATGCACAAACGCCTCTAGTTCAAACTCCTTCGGGAGCTCGGCACGGATGCGACTAATTTCTGCAAATGACAACTCACGTGCTAACACGATACGTTTTGCACCAAGGCTATGCCAAAATTTCGCACTTGCAAAGTTTGTATTATTCGCTTGCGTTGAGATATGAATTTCCATATTGGGCACACATTCACGAGCAAGTGAAAACACGCCCGGATCTGAAATTATCAAGGCATCTGCTCCGATTTTTTCAAGTTCCAGGAAATAATCAGATACCCTGTCAATGTCTTCATTATGAGCAAAAATATTGGCGGTCACATAAACACGTTTGCCCAAGTTGTGTGCAAAGCGAATGCCTTCCGCCATTTCATCAAGATCAAAATTTTTAGACTTCGCTCGAAGCCCAAAACTTTGACCACCTATATAAACCGCATCTGCTCCATAGTGAAATGCAACTTTAAGTTTTTCCAAATCTCCCGCTGGTGCTAAAAGTTCTGGCTTATTAATCATTGTGATTCTCCTTGTATTTTTCCGTTTTGTGAGCAAGCAAGACACCATCGCCTATCGTTAGTATGGAACTTTCGATTCCTTCCGTGTTGCTCATGGTATATAAAAATTCTTTCATTCTGGTGTGAATGGTTCTCTGCCGTCTTGGAACAGCGTATCTGTCCATAGCGATTCTGCCTTCTTGCAAAACATCATCGGCAATCAAAATCCCATCAACATTTAAAAGCTTTAAACAATAAGGCATCATTTGCAAATATTGCCCCTTCGCTGCATCAAGAAAAATCACATCAAACTTGTCGCTTAGCATCGGTAAAATATCGAGAGCATCGCCCTCAATTAAAGTGACAACATCTGTGATTCCAAGTTTTTTAAAGTTTTCTCTCGCATGGTCAATCATAACATCAAAGCGGTCAATTGTTGTAATATGACCGCCTGATGCGAGGTATCTGCTCATTAAACCGGACGAAAATCCAACCGCACAACCAATTTCGAGAATCCGCTTTGGTCGCTTCATTGATAAAAGTGTACACAAAAGTCTGGCAACCTCTGGCGGACAAATGGGGACATTCTTTTCGAGTGCCTCTTTTTGAATTTCACCGAGGATTCCGTCCATATATGGTTGCGTATTCCGCAAGTATTCTACTAAATCTTGATCAACAAAGCTCATAAGTACCCCTAAAATTTTTGTTTGTATTCGGCTTTTGCATTTAAAAATTCATCATAGCTTTTTGTAAAGAAGTGCTCACCAGTCTCTTCGTCCTTAACCACGAAATATAGATAATCATCGGCTGACGGATAAAGTGCGGCAATGATGCAAGCTTCACCCGCGTTTGCGATTGGCCCTACAGGCAATCCTGGGTTGATATAGGTATTATACGGAGATTCCACTTTCAAATCCTCGTCAAGAAGCCTGTCCTTCCTTTTATCAAGTGCATATAAAATGGTAGAACACATACCAAGTGCTTCGTTTTTCTTTAGCCTATTGTAGATTACAGCACTTGCAAGAGCTCGTTCTTCTGCACGGCTAATTTCTTTTTCTATGATAGATGCAACCGTGATTACTTGGTCAGTTGTTAGCCCAAGTTCCTTTGCCCTTTGCTGGTATTCCCATTTATAAATCTCCTCAAATCTGTTGAGCAGTTTGTAAATAATTTTATCAGCAGAAGTACCTGGTGCAATCATGTATGTATCGGGGAATAAATACCCCTCCAGTCGATTTTCTCGGGTTGGAACATCTTGTAAAAATTTATAATCGAGTTCTATTTCATTACAAGCTTTAAGAAATTCATCACAGGTAACTAACTCTTTCGATTCGAGCAACATACCAATATCTTTGGTTGTGTAGCCCTCTTTTATCGTAATCTTGATGTCTTGTGCAATTGACGTATCATGTCTCAACGCTTTTACAAGCTCATTGCTATCCATCGCTGTATCAACGGTATACGTGCCAGCTTTAAAATTGTCATCTGTATTTTTCAAAAGATTTTCAAGTTTAAAGACAAGCGGGCTCGTAATGACTTCCTTTTCGTGCAAAATATCCGCAACTTCATCAATTGTAGATGTTTTTGAAAGAACGATTTCAACTTGTTTAGAACCCTTATCAGCAGTCAACTCACTGGCAAAATCCTTGCCGGCAACAAAAGATTTTATGGAATAATTATAAATCAAGCTAAAAGCAATAATCAATAAAGCGGCGTTAAAAGTCAATCCAAGCACATACATTATCACATCAATAACTTTTTTCATACATTCCAACTCCTAAAAAAAGTCAAAATTTACATCTAAATCGCAACCCGACCAAACCGTGTTGTTAACCGATAAAATGAGTTTAAATAGAAGTTTTTCGGCCTCCAAAAAGTTCTTGGCATCGTCACTTAAGCATATATCAAAGTACAGCTTGGACAAATGCTTCTCGTTGTCAAAACTCAAAGCATCTGCCCTACCATACTCAAGTTGCGTCTTTTTAAAAAATTTAATTTTCTCAAGTATTTCGGAATCATGTTCAATTTTCTCACGAGCGACTCGGTAATTTTCACACGCAACGCTGCTTTTTATTGAATCATTTAGTTCACGGGCAGCCCTTATAATGTCGTCCATTTACAACCCCC
>JAVBKL010000128.1:0-10455 GCA_031554055.1 Eubacteriales bacterium
CATGCCAAGAAAAGCATTGAAACCAAAGCACTTTTAATGTATACTTATTAAATGGACAAAAATTTTGGAGGTGAACCTTGATTGAAGTCGTTTAAAAAACTGACTATAAAAAACAGAATATTCATCTGGTTTTTATGTTCATATTTTTTGCTGTTGATGATTCCAGTTTCCATCAACTGGTTTTCACATAAAGCCTCTATTGAAATTATTAAGGACTTTACCACCAAAACAAACACCAATCAGCTCTTGCAAGTGATGGAGGATATGGACAGCCAACTCACTCCGCTTAATAGCCTAGCCATAAAAATTTCTAACGACAAAACCTTCCGCACTTTGTCAAATTTGACACAGCCTGTATCTGGCGAAAAATATTTGCTCTTCCAAAATTACATACAAAGCGTGTACAACCATGTTTTTGATACACTCGATGAACTGAATTATTATATCTACCTTTATAAATCAGATTATATCGTAACGCCCGATTCCATTTATTCGCCCGAACTTTATTTTTCTTCCATTTTAAAAAACTACAAGCCATATTCACAGCAAGAGTTTAAACAATGGCAGAGCTTTCTCCAAGACAACGAGTTTAACAATCAGTATTTAAACAGCCAAACACAGAACTTTTCTTTTAATGCCACCAGCAAAACGTTGTATTTGCAATCGATTCCCCTAGACATTGATAACAACTACAAGGGAGTTTTTGTTGTCAACTTTGGAAAGTTGCAGTTCCAAAATTTATTTAGTCGCCATATAGATATTTCTGGCAGTTATGCTTCTATCGAAGATAAAGACGGAAACAAAATTGCAAACATAGGCGAAGAAAATGGTTCACCAAACGAACCGGCGATTACCACCAGTGTCACTTCACCACTTAACGGTTGGAAGTATGTCATCGTTACGCCAGAAAATGTTTTGTTTCAAAACTTAAATAAAATGCAGAACAATTATTATACCTTGCTGGGTTTCATTTTTATTATCGGTGTAGGCTTTGCCTTTTTATTTACCACGATAAGTTTTCGCCCCATATCAGGGCTTGTCACTTACATAAGCAGTTTTATCGGCGACAACCACACGTATAGTACGCCTATGACTTCCATTTCCACAGGCATTAACAAATTGCTCGACTCAAATATGACTTTGCAAAAAAATATTGATGAACAAAAACCATTTTTGCTCAACTCTTTTCTTGGCAATCTGCTCATGGGAAAGGTGTATAACCAACAAGAAATGGTTGAAACGGCAAAGTATTTGCAAATAGATATTTCTGGTAGCCGCTTTTTCTTGGCCCATGTACGAATCAACAACGACAATGCAGTCAAGGCGAGCCTCACGCAAGAAAGTTTAATTGATGTACATATTTGGCGACAGGTCGTTCGCAATACAATTCTTGCAAATTGGGAAAAAAATATAATTGCATACGATGTGGATTTGTTGAACATTGTTTTGATTTTTAATTTGGATTCCATAGAAGTTCCTGTTTCAACAGAAGAGTTTGTGCGAGAGACAGACAAGAAATTTACGTGCATTAATTCTGAACTAAAAAAAACGTATAACATGAATATTTTCACAGGCATCAGTAGTTCTTGTCATAGCCCAATGGATCTTTGGCAAAGTTTTCATCAGGCAGAACAATGCCTTACCTACACTTGGTCAAAGAACTTCACCATTTGGTATGACAGCATTACCCAAGCCGCCGACGATTATTATTATCCGCAAGAAATGTCACAGATGTTGCAAAATTTAGCCAAAATTGGTAACTATGCTCAAATTGAAGATTGCCTTGACATCATTTATTCCGAGAATTTTGTCAGGCGAACGCTCGAACATCAAAAATGCCGTGACTTAATGGTAGAGATTCGTGCGACCATCAACAGAAGTTTGTCTCAAATTAAAAATGCTTCCCAAATCATTGACCTATCAGAAGTCAAAAGCTTGGGAAGCCAAGAGAATGTTACGGACAGCTTTGTAATCCTTGGGAAAATTTATAAAGCAATCTGTAATTTTAACACAAGTAACCAACATAGCAACGATTTAGAGTTTATAAACAAGGTGCAAAGCTATATTGAAAAGCATTACACTGACCCAGACCTCGGCCTTTACAAAGTGGCTTCGCAGTTTAATCTATCAGAAAGTTATTTCTCCACTTTGTTTAAGGAACAGGCGAGCCAAAACTTTGCCGATTATCTTGAAAAGTTACGGCTTGATAAATCCATCGAACTTCTTAAAACGACAAGCCAAACCATTGATGCGATTGCATTAAGTGTTGGCTACAACAGCGCTCAATCATTCCGCCGTGCCTTTAAAAAAATCCACGCCATAAGCCCCACTGCTTTCCGCAAGTAAAACTTCGGCATAAGCGAAGAGCAGTGGTGCAACACCTTTGGCATCATCATTCACTCTAGGCTCTGAAATATAATATTCAAAAGTGCCGTCACGTTCTTTGTAATCGCCCTTGCCAGCCATGCCGCCAAGACCCGCTACCAGACAAATATCTTTGAGCACAAGCTTTTCGTTTTCCAAAACGAGTTTATATACGAGAATAGCGTCAAATATTTTTTTGCCATACTCAAAATAATACGGCGGCACAAATTTGAGTCTTGCCGCTTTCATAAGCACGTAGGCAATGGCCGCACTTCCACTTGTTTCAAGATAGTTTCCCACGCGGTCACCCATGTTTGTCACTTGATAAAAAAGACCAGTTTCTGCATCTTGAAATTTTATAAGTGCATCAAGGAGGCTCTTCAATTGGTTTTGCATTTGCATATATTCATGAAAGAGTTGGTCGTCCATTTTTTCAAGCGTATCAACAAGTGCCATCGCATACCAACCAAGTGACCTACTCCAGAAGTTTTTACTAAGCCCCGTTTCTTTGTTCGCCCAAAACATTTCCTTTGATTCATCGCAGCCATGAAAAAACAAACCTGTTTGCTCGTCTTTCATGAGGTCAAAAACATTTTTGAACTGCTGGTAACTCTCTTTGTAGTTTTTTCTTTGGTTGAATTTCATTTCATATTCCATAAAAAATGGCTGTGCCATGTACAGTCCATCTAGCCAAATTTGGTTTGGGTAGATTTTTTTATGCCAAAAATTCCCCGATGGCGTCTTGGGTTGTTCCAGCAGTTGTGCGTAGAGCCTGTCTGCCGCCAGTTTGTATTTGTCTTTTCCTGTTATGTTATATAGGTCAAATAAAACTTTTCCTTCATTAATATTGTCACAGTTATAATCTTCTTTTGCATAGCCCAAAATATTTCCGCAATCGTCCACATAGTAATCAATGAACTCGGTTGCAAATTTCAAATATTTCTCGTCTTTTGTTACTTTGTATACGTCCATCACAGCTTTCATCATGCAACCGTCTATATAATTCCAATGCGGTTTTTTGTTCCCAAGTATAATTTCCACATTCCAAATTGGAGCCGCTGGTGTGGAACTATCCAGCATTTGGTTTAAATAAATCTTTAGGTTTTCCATTTCTTCCCCCTACTTTATGTAATTTTGATATGTGCCAATATAGGTGTTGTTGGTCTCTGTAATTTCATCACCGTTTTCAATATACACGCCCATGTCATTTACGATTTCAAAATTCTCCATCATGTCTGGGCATTCGTTGATACGGTTCTCGGCAAATGAAAACTCACAATCCTTGATTACGATTCCACGAGCAGGGCTTTCTGGCAAGCCAAAAATAAAAATAGCACTGCCGCTAATTTCTTTGCAAATTACGTTGGAGACCGTAATGTTTGAAATAGAAGGTGTTTGATCGTCTGGCTCTTGAAATACTCTGCTCTGCACATAATCGCTTTTGCCATCTGGGTCACAATGATAAAACATATTGACTGTAAAGCAATGCTTCACGCCGTCCATGACCACGTTTGAAAAACTCACATCACTGATTACCGACTTGCTACCTCTGCCACGTCTGGTTTTTATGCGAAGCCCACGGTCTGTGTTTTTGAAATAACATTTTGTAACGTTAATCTGTTTGGCACCGCAAGATATTTCAGAACCAAGAACAACGCCACCATGACCGCTGTTCATGAGACAGTTCCTAATTTCAACGTTGGTTGTGGGTTGGTATTTGTAATAACTCATAAAATATCGTCCAGATTTGATTGCGATGCAATCGTCACCCACATCAAATTGACAACCCAAGATTTCTACATTCGTACAACTCTCGGGGTTTAATCCGTCTGTGTTTGGCGAGTTTGAAACGCTCACCGCTCGCACACCGATAAATCGAATGTCGTTGCAAAAAAACGGATGCATGTTCCAAGATGAACTGTTTTCACTCGTCACTCCACAAATACAAATGTTGCTGCATTCTGCCAGAAAAATATTTCTGGGGCGAAACGCTTTCTGTTTGACTTTTGGGTTCACCCAAAATCCGCTGTCTGCTCCGTTTCCATTGATGTGTCCGCCGCCATAAATGCATACATTGCTTGCCCATTTTCCATAAATCACACTGCTGTAGGTGTCCATCGGGCTGCCTTCCCAACTTGCGTTTACGGTTGAGTTTTCAAAATGGTAATCTCGTTGCAATCCTTTCACAATCGCCAACTTTTCTCGGGTGGTGTCATGCAAGAGTGTTGCACCGTTTTCCAAATAAATATTGATATCGCTTTTTAGCAACACTTGTGTGACCAAGTACGTTCCCTTGGGGATATACACCGTGCTGTTTTGCGGTGCTGTATAAATCGCCATGTTGATTGCCGATGTGTCATCAGAAACACCATCGCCTATGGCATTATAGTCTCTTACATCTATGAGGTAGGAACAGCTTTCTGTTTTATGTGAAAATTCAAACTCAGTATGCTCGGCTCTAAATTTTACTACATATTCATGATCTGGCTTTAGCCCAAAAAAACTGATTATGTTTTGGTTGAACTCGCCATAGAGCTGTCCGTCCAAATAAACCCTGTAACTCTCTGGACTATAAAAGCAACTGTCGTTTTCAAGTTCCACCACAAAGCCAAATGCGAAATTTTTTAGAACTTTATACATTTTCCACCTCGTTTTGTGTCGTCGTAAAGGTTTGTTTTCCGGCAGGAACTTTCAAGATTTCACCGTCCACAGAAATCCATAAATCCGTTGCGGTTGGGTTATACACAAAATCGCCTGACGCAGAATACTTCAACTGATCCATTGCTTTTAAGTAATCAACAATTTCCATGTTTGTGGCATACCAAATGTCGTCGTTGCCGCTAACAAGTTTTGCAAACTCCTCCATGAGTTCCCAATTGTTGTCATTGTCAAACTCATAGCTATGCCCCCAAACGTAGAACATATAAATATGCTGCACTTTTTTGAGTTCTAAAAATCTTTTTGCGTTTTCGATTAGGTTGTGGTTGTGGTGACAGGTGGATTTCCATTCATACCAATCTCGTGGCATAGAAAATTCATCGCTGTTTCCAGTAATTCTTGCGTACTCGATGCCAACGTGAGGAAGCATTGATTTTATTTCATCGCTAAACGAACCGTTTGGATAGGACATTCCTCGAACGGTGTAGCCAACCAAACTCTCCAGATTCTTCCGATCTTCAATCACTTGCTGAACAACTTGCGAGATGGGTGAACGTGCCGTTGTCGGGTGTGTGCAAGTATGCACCGAAACTTCATGCCCCTTGTATAACTCTTTTACTTCACTCGCGTCTATTCTGTCGTTCATGCCAAACCAACTGCTGTTTAAGTGAAATGTTCCCTTTAAATCAAACCGATTAAAAATTTCAACAAGCCTTCTGTCCGCTGTTCTTCCGTCGTCATAGCTTAGTGATAAAACCTTATGCTTGCCGTCTTTAAAGCATTTATAAATATTTTTAAACAATTCAGTCACCCCGAAATATTTTTTTAATCTCGCAACTTCCCTGTCATAAACCCATTGTATCTTTCATACTTAGGGTTTTGCCCAGAGACTTTCATGCCCACCGTAATATAGTCATCAACAAAGGCAAATGTAATTTTGACTTGTGCCATGTGTTCGCTAATATCGCTATACCTTAATAAAAAAGTGTTTGGCGTGCTCCACGCTCCCGAACAGGTTGCTTTGTTTTCTTCAGAATACTGCAACTTGCCAAGTCCAAACGGAATCGTTATTTCCTCGCCATCTCTAGAAAACTCAAGACTGCAATTGTCGCCATGACACTTAATTGCGATGCTTTCGATTCCAATTTCATTTTTTTCAATTGAAAATTTTTTACCCTCAAAAAAATCTTTCGTGTTCATAGCCATACTCCCTTCAACAAACGCAGTCTCCAAATTATCTAAGCAACTCATTAGTTTTAGATGCATTTTTTCATTGTTTGGATAAGAATTGCCTAGCGAATAAAAAATTCTATTATAAAACACCTCGTAAATATTATGAATCCCAGCGAGGTCGTTCATGGTATCCGCCATAGTGACGAGCATTAAATCCTTTTCTGGGTAACAAACACAGAGTTGCCCGCCCATTCCATAAAAAGCATAACCGTTTTCTTTCAGTATCCAAATATGATACCCATAGCCCTGTTGTTCATATTGAAACGGCAACAGGCTTGTGTCCACTTGCTTGGTGGTTGCTTTTTCAAAATAGTCTGGCAGCAATTCTTTTCCTTTGCTCATCATAACATATCCGATTTGTGCCACGTCACTTAACTTGCACAAAAGCCCCGAGCCGCCTTGCGAAATTCCCTCGGGGTCTTTTAGAAATTTAAATTCAGGAGAAAGCTCTATGTGTTCGCCCAGTTTGTTTTTTAAGTAATCAGCAAGCTCCATATTGGTAATTCTTTCAATGAGTGCGGATAAAACCAAAGTGGCAGACGTATCATAGGCAAAAACTGTTGATGGAACATGGGACGGTGGAAGGCAAAAAAATGACTCCAGCCAGTTCCCCTTGTATCTTTTATAAGTTGTGGACGAGTGTGCCGTTGTCATCGTGAGTAAATCCACAATTTTCATACGCCTGATGTACTCGTGTGTATCGTCGTTTATGTACTCGCCAAAATACTTGCAAATTTTATCGTTTAAATTTATTTTGCCTTCCTGCTCCAAAAATCCAATGGCAATCGAAACAAGGCTTTTGCCAACGGAATACATTCTGTGTATGTACTGATTTGAAAACGGCTTGTAATACCCCTCTGCAAATATTTTTCCGCCACGAACCAAAATAAATCCGTGCATATTTACATTCAGCCGCTTTAAATCATTTATAAATTCAATCACTGATTCGGAATGTATACCCACGTCCTCCGGTGTCGCATAGCCAAGGCCACTCATGATTGTACAGCCTTTACAAATGCTTCTACTGATTTATCAATATCCGCAAACGTTGTTCTGTATGAACAAACACTGATTCTTACAAACGGTACATCATTTCTCTTCGAGCCGCCACACCAACAAACTCCAGAATTTTGCAACCTCGCAAGAAATTCATTTGTTTGCTTTTGGTCGCCTATATACACGGTTACTTGGTTGAACACGACATCATTTAAAACTTTAAAACCGTTTTGCTCCAGTTTTTTTGCAAAGTAACAAGCCTTGTCAAACAGCTCGTCAACCAACTCTTTCACTCCGTTTTTGCCAAGAGATTTAAGCGCCGCCCACAGTTCGATTACCCTCGCCCGCCTTGACATATCCAATGTGTAATGCATTCCGTCACGCTTGCCTGTTGCAATAATATAAGAAGCGTCCACTTGCAGTGCGTTTGTGAGTGCGGTCTTATCACGGCAAAGCACAATCCCAGAATCATAAGGCACATTGAGGGTTTTATGTGCGTCAGTCGCCCATGAGTCTGCTAGTGCAACGGAGTCTGTAAGCTTCTTAAACTTGTCTGATGCCGCCGCCCAAAGTCCAAATGCTCCGTCCACGTGAACCCATGCTTTTTTCTCTTTTGCCATTTTTATTATCTCGCTGAAATTGTCAAACGAGCCTGTGTTTACATTGCCCGCTTGCAAAATCAAAAGCGTGTTGTCGTCAAGCTTTGGAATTTTTGAAGCATCAATTCGTCCCTCGCCATCAGACGGAACGGTTTCGACTCGTTCGGTTCCAAGTCCAAGTACAGACAATGCCTTAAAAATAGTTGTGTGTGCTTCTTTGCTCACCACCACTCGAATGGGCGGTGCTCCGAACAATCCGTTTTTCACAACATCATAGCCTTTGCGTTTTAAAAGGAAATTTCTAGCCGCTGCCATGGCACACAAGGAAGCCGTCGAGCTGCCTGTTACAAACCCAGCAGCTGTTCCTGTCGGCAAACCCAAAAGCTCTACAATCCACTTCTCACAAACTTCTTCCAAAGTGGACGTGATTGGCGAAATCACATTCAGTGCGGTGTTTTGATCCCACACATCGGTTAACCACTTTGATGCAACCGCGGCTGGAATCACGCCACCGTTTACAAAACCAAAATATCTGCCGCCTGTTTGAGCTGGCGTTGCCGGTGAGCCATATTCATGCAGTTGCTTTAAAATTTCTTTTGCACTCACGCCGTCACTTGGCAGCGCTTCCTCGAATATTTTTAAGTTCTCAAGGGCTTGCTCTGTCGGCTTTACGTTGCGGTTACAAACTTCGTTCATATAATCAAAAGCATAGTCCTTGACTTGCTCAAAAATTGTTAAGTCGTTCGCTTCATTTCTTATCTCGTTTAAACGCTCATAGTTTTCAGACATTTAACTACGCCCCCTATTGGATTAGGAAATAAAAATTTTTGCTTTTAAAAGTGATTCATCTCTACTATCACAACCGACCATTAACTCAAATTCACCAGCTTCTACCACACAAACTTCCTCTGGAGTAATCAGTGAGAACACTTCACGGTCTAGTTTAAATGTAATGGTTTGTTGCTCGTCTGGCTTCATGAATCGTTTGTCAAACGCAATGAGCTGTTTAATTGGCATCATTACAGAGCTTACCAAGTCCTTACTATAAAGTTGTGTGATGGCAAATCCGCCGACGCTTCCTGTGTTTTTAATTTCCACAGAAACTTCGGTTTCAGTTGCTTTTAAATTGGAGTATGAAAACTCTGTAAAGCTCAAGCCATATCCAAACGAATATAGTGGTGAGTCTTTGACGTCCATATATTTTCCGCCGTGCCAGCCGCTTAGGCTATTATAATAAACAGGCACTTGACCGCTGTGTCTTGGGAACGAAATCGGTAGTTTTCCACTTGGGTTAATCTCGCCAAAAATCGTTTTAGCAACGGCTAGCCCACCAAACATTCCGCCGTTAAACGCACAAATCAGTGCATCTGTATTTTCAGAAATCTCTTCGATGGCTAGAGGTTTTGATGCGACAAGTACAGTCACAATCTTTTTATCCTTTGGCAAGCGATCAAACAACGCTTGTTGTGCCCCCGAAAGTTCGAGCCTTGCACGATCCTTGGTTTCGCCCACTTGACTAATCACGTCGCCAACTACATAGACAATCAAGTCGCTGTTTTTTGCAAGTTCAACCGCTGCATCCATATCGTGATCCGCTGCGTTCTTAACGTCACAGCCTCTATTGTATTCTACTTTTATGCCACGCTTTTCTGCCAATTCTTTGATCCCACCAAGCACTGTGAAGTATGGCTTCACTGCTTCTCGTTCTGGATGTGGGTCTGGGTGTGTAAAATACGTCCAGTCGCCGTATTGCGCTTGAATATCATCTGCGTTTGAACCAATCACCGCTATTGATTTTATTTCATTGCCAATCGGTAAAACGGAATTGCGATTCTCAAGTAACACGATGCTGTGCTCTGCCATTTTTTTGCTAGAAGCCAAGTGCTCCTCGCATGAAAAGCAGTTCGGGTCGCCCTTTTTCTCTGGCTTCTCAAAAAGCCCTGATTTATATTTCATATTTAAAATTCTAAGAACGGCATCGTCAATCACCGATAGTTCAATCTTGCCTTCTTTGATTGCTGTAATTGCTGCTTCATAAAACTCATGGTTTACCATAATCATGTCATTACCAGCGTTTGCAGCAAGCACAGATGCTTCTACAATGTCGGTTGCTGCTCGTTGGTTTGTAACAAGGCTTACCACATTTGACCAGTCTGTTACAACAAAACCGTCAAACCCAAGTTCATCTTTTAAAATGGTTTTCAAAGTTTTTTCACTCACAGTAAAAGGTGTTCCGTCAATGGAACCATACGCAGTCATAATGGTTGCACAACCAGCCTCAACCGCTTTTTTAAACGGCGGTAAAAAAGTCTCACGCATTTTACGGAAAGTCATTTCGGTATCACAAGAATCTCGCCCGCCAACCGCATCGCCATAACCGATGTAATGTTTTGCACAAGCAAGAATGCTATCGTCCGCCGATAAGTCTTTGCCTTGGTAACCTTTTATAATTGCTTCGCCCAGCTCACCAACAAGGTATGGATCCTCGCCAAAAGTTTCGTTGATCCGTCCCCAACGTGTGTCACGTCCCAAGCACAAAACAGGCGAGAAAGTCCAATGAAGTCCGTCAGCCGCAACTTCTTTTGCTGTGATGTGACCCATTTCT
>JAVBKL010000191.1:0-2529 GCA_031554055.1 Eubacteriales bacterium
GAAAGTTCTCAAGCATTTGCTGGGGTTAACGATGAACCACAATTTTGTCTCGAAGCAGATGGCGTTTTGCAAAATGATGTTGGGGGCAAAACGAGCAGTGCCTTAACCCAAGGGGCGAGGGTGCACGATGTGGTTTCAAAAATATTGGCAGGCACACCTGTTTCGGATTTTACGGTTGTCACTGATACCGAAAATGACAACATGTGGACATTTAATTATAGCGAAATGAAACGCCTTGGTCTTAAAAAAAGTAATATGCCCAAAGACGCTGTGTACCTAAATGACGAACTTAAATTTTACGAAAAATATCCAGAGATCGCATCCATGATTGCGACTGCATTTCTTGCTGCTTTTATAATTATCCTTATTCTTTCTTTTTTCATTAGAGAACAAAAAAGGCAGAACCAAAATAATTTGGCCATGCAAAAAGAATTGCTGTTGGCGGAAGAAAAGCTGCAAAAAGAAATGGAGATGCAAGAAACAAAGGAGAAACAGACAAAAGAAATAAAGAGAATGCAAGAGGACTTGCTAAGGGTGTTAGACACATTGGAATTTGGTGTGCTCATTCGTGGTCTTTACTCGTCGACTCCTATTTATTCAAATCCAGCTTATGTCAAAATGTTTAAGTTCTCTTCGCAAGAGGAAGCATTGAAACATAAAGTAATGGATATTTCCCCTGAATTTCAGCCAGACGGACGAAAATCAGATGAGGTGCTTGGGGAAATTCGCCAAAGGATTAATGATAATGAATTTGGCTTTCAAGTGGAATACCAACATCGCTTACTCAATGGCGAATTATTAGACGGCAAAGTTGCTGTACGAAAAATATTTTTTAACGAAGAGCTTGCGATTGTCTCACTTGTTCAGGATATTACCGCCGAACGCGATTACACACGAAAGCTTGAAAACATTGCGGAGCAAGAGAGAGAAGCCAATAAAATTAAAAGCAGGTTTGTAGCCAACATGAGCCACGAGATTCGCACGCCGATGAATGCGGTAATTGGGCTAACAGAAATTGCTCTTATGAAAAGTTACGAACCAGAGGCACATGAAACATTTAAAAAAGTGAATATGTCCGCCAAAAATTTGTTAAGCATCATCAATGATGTGCTTGATTTTTCAAAAATAGAAGCAGAAAAACTTGAGCTGCTCGAGGAAGATTTTGTGTTAGAAGAAACGCTAACAAATGCCGTGTTGATTACGTCGCCACGGATTGGCGAAAAACCGATAGAGATGATTGTTGACCTCGACCCAAGTTTGCCAAAAATGATTTATGGTGATAAAACAAGAATTTGGCAGATATTTAAAAATCTGTTGGATAATTCTGCCAAGTTTACAAATCAAGGCAAAATATCCTTTTCTGCAACTCGGCTAGAAAGCAAAAGGGACGACGAAAAAACTGAAATACAGTTTGTAATCGAAGATACCGGCATGGGTATGACGGATTCACAAGTGGAAAAACTGTTTACGCCTTTTATGCAGTTTCATCAAAATGCGAGCAATATGGCTACAGGCACAGGGCTTGGTATGTCCATTACAAAGCAATTGGTGGAGCTCATGAGTGGCACCATTGTCGTTGAAAGCACAGCAAATGTTGGAACAAAAACGACCATCGTGATTCCGTTTAAAGTTTTTGAATCCAAAATAGGTGAAAAAGATTTTCACACAGTAGAAGATTTAAAATTTGAAGGAGCATCGGTACTCTTGGTGGAAGATAATATCATCAACCAAGAAGTTGCACTGGGTATGCTTGAGATGTTTGGCATAGAAGCTGCGGTTGCTTCAAACGGATTAGAAGCGATTGAGCAGTTGGGGAAAAAGAAGTTTGATTTGGTTTTAATGGATTTATTTATGCCGGTTATGGACGGACACGAAGCCACCATAAACATTCGCAGTTCGGATCAGTCATATAGAAATGTCCCCATTGTTGCCATGACAGCCAATGTTGTGAACGAGGAAATTGAAACTTGTTTAAAAGAAGGCATGAATGGCCATGTGGGAAAACCAATTGACTTTAATAACTTGGGAGGGCAGCTTCATAAGTGGTTGCATCATTTTCAAAAATAAAATACATAGGAGTGAATGGTATGGACGAAGTATTAGAATTTTTAAAGGACTGTAAAACATTTTTTGTAGCAACGGTGGAAGGTGGACAGCCAAGGGTTCGCCCATTTGGGTTTGTCATGAAGTTTGAGGACAGACTTTATTTTGTAACAGGCAACCAAAAACCGTTTTTCAAACAAATAACCGAGAACCCAGCAATTGAAATTTGCGGAACAAATGAAAAAAATGAGTGGATTAGACTCAACGGCAAAGTGGTTTTGGATTCACGCATGGAAGTAAAACAAAAAACGTTTGAAGTTATGCCAGATTTGGCGTATGTTTACAAAACAGTGGATAACCCGATGTTTGAATGCTTCTATATTGAGGAGGCAGAGGCAAGCTTTTGTACGATGATGGCAGCACCTCGTGTAATCAAACTATAATCATAATTTTTTAAGGAGCTGATCGTTAGCTCCTTTTTATTTT
>JAVBKL010000134.1:0-4251 GCA_031554055.1 Eubacteriales bacterium
GCCAGAGGTGTAAGTGCGGTAACGTATTGAGCTGACTGGTACTAATAGGTCGAGGGCTTGACCATAATGATTAGAATACCATGTTTGTTTGCTTTGTTAATTTGAGAATTTATATTCAGTTTTGAAGGTATAACTTAAAAAAGGTATTGCAAAGCGAGAGCGAATGTGATATACTTTCAAAGGTTTACTATCAAAGATTTTCGGTGATGATGCGTCTATGGGAAACATCCGTTCCCATTCCGAACACGTTGATTAAGACATAGACGGCCGATGGTACTTAGCTGGCAACGGCTTGGGAGATTAGGTGATTGCCGAATTTATACGCCGATGTGGCTCAATTGGCAGAGCAGCTGACTTGTAATCAGCAGGTTATCGGTTCAAGTCCGATCATCGGCTTCAACAAAGCTTGGGGGGATTCCCGAGTGGCCAAAGGGAGCAGACTGTAACTCTGTTAGCGTAGCTTTCGAAGGTTCGAATCCTTCTCCCCCCATATTCCCTTATACCGCGGAGTGGAGCAGTCCGGTAGCTCGTCGGGCTCATAACCCGAAGGTCGTCAGTTCAAATCTGGCCTCCGCAATTACGAAAAGTACAGCAAATGTAATATTTGCTGTACTTTTTTATTTGCGTTTTATAATTGTTTATCCTTAATAGTAACATCCCCGCCGTTTTAAAAGCGTCTCAATATTAAATTTTTATTGAGAAATTCTCTTTAGGCTGCTGACGCCAAGACACTTAAGCGATATAGTGAAAATAAGTCAAGACACTTATAAGACGCTAAATTGTTTAGGGGGAACTGGTCATGAGAATGTAATTATGAAAACAGTCAAAGGTATGACACAAAAACTAATTGAAAAGGAATTAGAGAAACAAGTCGTTGCTTATAAAGAAAAAATTAAAAGTAACCCATCGTTGGACGACAAAATTAAATTTGCTGATTATGCAGAGAAGTTCATGCAACTAACTGAACTGGCACCAAAGACATGAGACCGCTATGAAAGTTTACTCGTAATGATAAACAAATAGATAGGTCATATTAAATTGGAAAATCTTAAGCCGTCACACCTTGAAGATATGTATTTAGCATTGAGGCAGGAAACAAGTAAAAGGACTGGTGAGGGTTTATTCACCAAAATAGTTAAACGCCACCACAGGCTTGTATCAGCCATTTTAGGTAAGGCGGTAAGTGGAACAGATTATTACTCGTAATATCGCTATAAGCGAGTTTACAAACATTCCAAGAGTGAACAAGAAGTGGTCGAACACCTTGATGATTTTCAAGCCCAGAATGTTGTTTCTTTATCTTGGTTAGCAGCACAGCGCAGTACACGGCCAAACTTAGAACATACACCAAAGACACTATGATCAACGACATCGTCAGCATTCACTCCAGTATGACAAACATTTAGTTCTTCTTCCAGAGCCTTGCGTGCTGGAAATCATAGTTCAGGTCGATAACACTGCTCATCCAATGCCAACAGGGCTGATGAAGATGTCGTTGAATCTTTCGGATCGTAGCTTCCCATGATTTTCGTAGTCAACGCAGGAAACCCTCAGAGGGCGATTAGAGCAACAGCCTCCGATTTGTCGATGTTTTTTATCACTACCTATTTAGGCCAGACGAATATACCGTCTGGTTTATTTTTTTGGCATTGGTATGAGCATTGCCACTCAAAAAACAATTTCTATACTTATTTTTTAGAAACTCTTGATTTAACAAGGCATATATCATAAAATGGAATGAATGCTGTATTACTAGGCACCAGACAGCAATAAAAATGATGGAGGTAATGAAGCCATGAGCCATCATTTTCTGTCGATTAATCATGAATGGATGAGGTGGTTTTTGGTATGAGGCAGAGCGTTGTTCGTTTATTAAGGTTGTTTGGGGGGATTTTTCTATATGCACTTGGAATCGTATTTATATTGAAGGCAAATATAGGATACGCTCCTTGGGAAGTTTTTCATGTAGGAATCTCGTATGTCACTGGAATGAGCATTGGAGTGGCATCTATTTTGACAGGGTTCATAATAGTTTTGGTGGTATTCATATTCAAAGAGAAACTGGGACTAGGAACAATTGTAAATATGGTATTTATTGGGGTATTTTTGGATTTTATTGTTTGGCTACACGTCTTACCAACGGCAAATAACATGTTTTTTGGAATCGCAATGTTGATCATTGGGCTATTTATTATTGCTTTGGGCTCTTATTTTTATATAGGGTCTGGGTTTGGGGCGGGTCCTAGGGATAGCCTAATGGTTTTGCTTACCAGAAAAACCAAGCTGCCAGTGGGTGTTTGCCGAACAAGTATTGAGCTGCTCGTGCTTGTGGTTGGATGGATGCTTGGTGGTATGGTTGGGGTTGGAACAATTATTTCGGTGTTTGGAATAGGATTTTGTGTGCAGGTTACATTCAAACTGCTAAAGTTTGATACGACAAGTATTCAGCATGAAACGATAGATCAGACTTATAAAAAACTCTTGCAAGCAAAACTGGCAAGAAAATGAAAAAGTCAGTGGCAAAATAAAAATTTGCTCCTGACTTTTATTAAAATTAAACTTTGCTTAATGAGTGTATGGCACCATGTGCAATGATTACCTCGCCATGTTCCATTAAATGATATTCAGAAATGTTGCTGGCTACACATTTTTGTCCGTATTCGGTTAATACTGATTCTAGGTCGATGTTGTTTAGTTTTGCAGAATTTTGGTCATGATTTAGCACGAGATAAAAACCTCCATGAAGCTTATACAGTGCATTCTCACCCCAGTACAGGCTGCTTACCCTTGCACTTGCGTCAATGACAGCGTCAAGATTTTCAAACAAAAATACGGAAATGTTGGTAACCTCCGTTGATTGTTTTTGGGTGGGGGTTGCTTTTGCGGTCTCTCGGTTTAAATCCAAGAATCCGTTTTTCTTAAACCGCTCAACAAGTTTTGATAGTGGCGGCAAATTATATTTTTCTTCTACGTCGCTGTTGCTTGCAACTTTGGTTACGATTATGGTGATTGAACCTTGTGCTTGTGGAATTGCCTCAATAAGCAAAGGCGAGTTATCTACCTGAAAATCACACTCGTTTGATGCAAGTTCCATCATTTCATGGAACATCTCTTGGGTACGTTCAGAGCCATAAGTTAATTCGGTGAGCTTAATATTCCAATGTTGTAAGTCCTCATAACTTAAAATAAACTTAATTTGATTGTCATTTATCTTTTCGATTTTCATTCCATCACTTCCTTTCAAATAGTATAGTGAATTTTTTGTGGATTGTAAAGAGGTGTTTAAAGTATTTAGTAGTAATTATTGGTTTATTTAGTACGATTGGCATTGACATATGCTGCAATAAATTATAAAATAATAACGAATTATGGGAGGTGAACTGTTTGAAAAAAGGTAATGTTCCTATGAAGCCTAGAGTTAGTGAAGATACAATTAATCGTTATAGCGAAGAAATGTCCAGAAAAGCGGTGAGCCGTTTATGCGACAGCGACGAAGAACCAGAGCATAAACAGGATCGCAAAACAGACTCGCATGCAGAAGACTATTCTGATGATGAATATGATGATCGTGGAGATTCCGAAATTGATCAACCTGAAAGACATGATACCAATACAATTGTCTTTGGGTTTGATGAAAAAGGTGCAGAAGCAATAGACGGTGCAACAAAACGAATTCAATCTGAACCAGATAGAACTTCGGCAGATTTGAAAGCAGACTTTAGTAAAAGTGCAATTCCAAGGGCAGACACAACAAGGTTTAAAGAAAAAATTGCGGATGCAAAAAAATCAGATGACCGCAATCCAGAAGAAAAGAAACCAAGCACCGAAAGACCTCGAACGAGAATCGGTGAAGAAGATTACGACATGACTTTGTATCGTCGCAAAAAACTCATAAAAGATGAATATGAGGACGATGATATTGAAGATATTATAAAGTCTCGCAGACGTGGCTCTGGAAATCCAGAACCTGCTACCATTAAAAGGAATTCACCACCACCACCACAGCCACGCAGGAAGACAGTGACGGCAGAGGCACCAGACTATCTTGAACGAGCACAGATTCAGCGTGAGCGTGATGAGCAACAAAAAAGTGCTGGGTTGAGAAGGCGAGACCGTTCGCTTCGCCCGATTGTTTCACTTATTTTTTTCGCCATGATGGTGTTTCTTTTGGCTTTGCTGTTTCAACTGAATAAGCAAAAAACTAGCCTTGACGTTGCGGAAGAAAAAATGAATGAATTAAACAAACAGATT
>JAVBKL010000015.1:0-5085 GCA_031554055.1 Eubacteriales bacterium
GTGTCCGTCCATGACCGGCATGATAATGTCCATCAAAACTAGGTCAAATTCCTGTTTGTCAAGCCACTCGATTGCTTCTTGTCCGTTGTTGGCAATTACAGGGTCGAGGTCTAGCACCTCGAGCATACTGATTGCCACTTGCTGATTAATCATGTTGTCTTCGCAAAGGAGAACTCTTGACCCCGCAAAGCTTTGGTAAGTTTCCAAAACTCTTTCCGTCGGTTCCGCCGAAAAATCGCAGAGCTTTTTAATGAAGGTAGACACGATAAAAGGTTTTTCGATTATGTCCAAAAATCCTGCATCTTTTACTTGTTGGCCGGATATAAATTGCTTTGCATACGCCGTCACCATGAGGAGTTTTGAGTTTTGAGAAATATCTCTAATTTTTGAGCCGACTTCAAGCCCATTGTCATCACCCAGAAGATAATCGACTATAATCATATTAAATGGCTGTTTGCGTTCGTTGTGCTCGATTACTTTTTGAATGGCTTCGTCGCCTGTGCTGACACACACCGATTCTATACCGCTTGCATCAAGCATGGCCGCCATAATTTTCAAGCAATACAAATCATCATCCACAAGCAAGACTGGACTAATGAGAGATTTTTGGCCAGCGAGCATATCTTCAATCATAAGTTGGGTGGTCGTGGTAATATCAGCCCATTTATACGGTATCTCGAATGTCACCGTTGTGCCGTTGCCATTTTTACTGTCAACGTCGATTGTTCCTTGTTGGAGATCCACCAGTTGCTTTGTGATTGACATGCCAAGCCCTGTTCCCATACGTTTGTTTTTAAAAACATTGTTATGGAACTGCTCAAACGGCGTAAACAACCTACTCAGTTGGTCTTCATTCATTCCCAAACCAGTGTCCGCTACTTCAAACTTTATGGTTACCTGCTCTAAATTTGTTTTTTGTTCGTTGACAGAAACCGAGAGCACCACTCGCCCACTGTCAGTGTACTTGGCAGAATTATCGAGTAGATTTTTGAGTATTTGCCAAAGCCTTGTTCTGTCGCCCAACAAATAAATCGGAACATTCGGATTCATGTCCAACAGCATTTCTATCTTTTTAGACTCAATACGTTCCGACGCAACCATGAACGCATTGTAAATTACCTCTTCCAAGTTAAACTCTTCCTCGATTAAGTCAAGCTTTTCTGCTTCAATTTTTGAAAAGTCCAAAATGTCATTGATGATGGATAAGAGATTTTTAGCAGATAAATTAATCTTTCTGTATAAATCATCGTTTTCAACGTCCTGATGCTTGAGCAACGCCACTTGCGACAACCCAATGATGGCATTCATTGGTGTGCGGATTTCGTGGCTCATGTTGGCACGGAATACGCTTTTTAACTGGTTTGCCTCACGCTCTTTGTCTGCTGCTTTTAATAAAAGCTCTGCTTGCTTCTTTTGGTCTGAAATATTTTGACAAATAAAAATGATACACTTGCTGCCCATATACAATATTTCACTAAAGAACACTTTTAAATCTATTTTTGTTCCATCGGAAACAAGATATTCCATTTCAAATGAGTCCTCTTCATATGGCTCAAACGTATATGAAAAATAAGTTTCAACCAAAGCAGACACTTTTTGGTTCAGTTGCTGTAATGAATTTTGAACTTGAAAAAGCAAATACGATAAATCATTTGCATATAACACTTCTCGGGTTTGGCCATTTAACAGAAACATCGGAATCGGTTGTGCCTTGACCATCTTTTGCAAATCTTGTTCTGCCTGCTTAATCGCATCTTTTTGGGATTCCGTTTCTTCAACGGATACAATCCATGTGGTGTATGCATTTTGCTTTTCGTACTCCACTTTTCCAAAGCTGATACAAAAGCGTTGGTTTCTTGCGGCTCTTGTTTTTACTTGCACTACTTGATTGATTACTGGCTCACCGCTTGACAGTTTTTTTCGAATAAGGTCACTATCCGAAGGATCTTCATAGATTCCCCTTATTTGTTGACCAACCTCAGTATTAAACGTCTCTCTCGCAAACTTATTTAATTCGAGCACCAAACCATCTTTGGATAAACAATACCCAATTGGGGCACTCTCGATTATTTGTGCAAGCCGTTCTTTTACTTCTTTGATGATTGCATCTTTCTCAATCAATTCTTCTGCCGTGTGCAAACTTTTTTGTGTTTCAATCAGTGCGGTGTTCCGCCTTCTCAACGCATAAGAATAGAAAGTTTGTATGCACAAAACCACCAGTGACAAAATAATAAAACAAACTACGATTGTAAACAAAACAGGTTCGGTTTTATAAATGGGCAATTTTTTATTAATGCCGATAAAATCTTTTGGCAACAAGCTCGCATTGATATTGTATTGATCCATTATTTTATAATCAAACGCCCAAGTGTTTATCGATTCCGAATTTGTAACAATCGGAATATCAGTTGGTTGCTTGCCGTTTAGTATTTCTAACGTCATTTTAGCGGTTTCCGTGCCGTGAACAAAACTGTCAGCAAGTTTTCCCCCCAAGGCACCCAGCCCAAAGGTACCTCTGTACAAACAAAAGAATGGGTTTTTTGAATTTTGTTTCAGCATTTCTGAAACTTCTATTTCAGAATGATATTTTCCATTTGTATCTGTAAAGTACGATGCCCATAAAACTAGGGTGTCGCCGCCAAAAGATGCAATTTTTTCAGTTATTTCACTAAACGGAACATCTTCATTATACGTGATGGCAACGTTCCCTTTATACAGTTCTAAATCCTTCTCAATTGATTCTTTGATTTTCTGCCCTGACAACAGATAATCATTTACAATAAATATTTCTTTTGTCTTGGGGTAAATCCTAATCATTTCTTCAATGGTACTTAATGCGGATACATTTTCGGCAATACCGGTTGTGATGTTCTCAAAGCCATCAATCATATCCATGTTAAAATCATTTACGCCCGTAAAAACAATCGGCTTGTTGATAAACAATTCGGAGTTATTTCGAATCACAAAATTGAAGGCATCGTTATCAGAAACAATAATTACATCAGGTATTTTTGTAACCAATTCTGCGGCAATGTAACTCTTTGCAATGTTTTCTTGAAACGCAATGCCTTCTGTTCGCCTAGAATTAAGTGGTATGTTTATATAGGTAATGTTCCCTTGTGTCTCAAGCGTTTCCTTAATACCTTTTATAAACCTACCTTCCCAATCCATCTCCGCATTGTATGAGGATATATGCAATACCACTTTCTGGTTGGTTTCTTCGACTGGTTCCTGATTTTTAATTTTGTCAAACGTTCCGTCTTTCTTCATTTCCTTGTAGGCACTCGCAAGTTCAGTTGCCAAGAACCCATAGTCTTTGCTCACATAAGAATGAATGGGCACTTCATCTAATACTTGGGCTTTGTCTATCCCTGTTGGCTTGACAATGCAGCTATACTCACCCTCGAGTGCTATGACTATATCAGCCTCGCCTTGTTGCAGTGCATCAAATGCTTCTGATAAACTCGCCTTTTTTATTGGCTGTTCGCAATTCTCTCGCACCTTGGCAGCTACATATGCATGATTTTCGTCATACGCAACCCTAAGACCTCGAGTTTCTTCCCATGTTTTTGGTTGAATGCCGCCGTTTGTTTTGATATATACTTGACTTTTTACTGCTCCGATTGGCTCGTTTACCCGAATTAAATTGGGATTATTTGATAATATAATCGGCGAGCCTACTGCAAGCACACTACTATCTCCCACATTTACCGCATTGGCAGCTGTTCTTGTTTGCATTCTATCTATGGAGGCATCATACCCCAGTCGGCTCAATGCAGTATAAACCATGCGGTCCGCAATAATCGTTGCATTGTTTGGCACTGCCACTGTTACTGACCTCTTAAATGATTGTGCATATGCTGGCGTCATCAAATTGAGCGACATCAATACGAAAACAATCATAACTTTCAAAAACCTACCATACATTTTTAAAATCACTCACCTTATGTTTTAATTTTTCGCAAAATTGCGAAGCATCTGTTTGCGTCTTTGTGTTCTATTAAATACTACACTGACTGTTTTTTTTCTTAGCGTTTTTTAGCACTATTTCAGACTTAGCATAACATTTTGCTAGTCGATTGTAAATAGTCGTTCCATCTGCGAAACACGAAGGAAACAGACCTGTAAATGAAAAGGCTCTCTTGCTGGTTTTCACAAAAGAGCCTTTTTGCTTTTTGTATTGAACTAAATATTTTTTACGTTATGTTTATATTCAATCGCCTAAAGATTTGTAAAAATACTCAACATTTTGCGGAGATACATTATCCCGGCATCTGAAAAAATATGAAAACTCGAAAAGCGACTGTAAAATTCACTTGATAACTTTGTTGGTGGGTTTTTTAGCGATGACTACGTGCAGTGTAATCATCTCACAGAAGTTATACATGACCAGTCTTGCAAAGATTTCTTGGGTGATGATGAGCGCAAAAGTTTTAGTGTATCGTTCTTATTCAAATAAGTTTTCCCCTATTCTTGTCCTCTGCTAGTAGTTCGTTCACTTCTACACCTACAGCGAATTTTCTTCGCCTAGTTGTAGTCCATGTCCGTCGCACATAGAAAAAGCATTAAGGTTAAATGGTTCCCCTTAATGCTTTTTTGAGGATTTCTGTTGTTTTGCTCCTCTTAACTTAATGACGTTGCAAATTCACCGCTGGCTTTGCTTTTAATTATTTTTTCTCAAACAAACCCTCAAACGTACTCTTAATTGACGCAATAAAAGCAAGGAATGCATTCGTCTGCATCGTTTTTGTGCCGGCTTCAGGCTTGACACCGTTTTGATAATATTTTTCGCCCTCATAGTAGTAGAGTAAATTATTTTTAAGCAGAATCCAGTAAAACGGATCTTTCACACGAAACGGCAGCGGTTCGCCGTCTACATATCCTCGTTCGATGGTTTCGTTTGTTTCGGGATCGCTTAATTTTTCAACAATCGGCTTTTTGCCAAGTGCAGAAACGGCGAAGCAACTCATATGTTTAAAGCAGCCAAACGCATTGTGAATGATGGAGTCCTCGTTTAAATACTTGAGAAGCTCTTTAATTTCCAAATGAATACTTCTGGTCGTGCTCATGTTTACAAAACCCTTA
>JAVBKL010000228.1:0-8619 GCA_031554055.1 Eubacteriales bacterium
TCCACATAAATAATAAACGAATTTACATTCTGCATTTTAACGTGAGTCTGTATGAATTGTCAAGGATTCTTGTTAGGTTTCAAATGATTTGGTATAATAAGCAAATAAAGTTTGGAGTGATCAGATGATTATTGTGAGTGAAGTCTATAAATCTTATAAGAAGCCTGTTTTAAACGGAATCAATTTTGCGGCAGAACGTGGCACCATTGTCGGGATTGCTGGAGAAAACGGCTCGGGCAAGTCAACGTTGTTGTCAATCATGGTGACCTTGCTTCGACCTGATCGAGGTTGTGTAACGCTTGACGGCGTTGACGTGTTGGGCAAGAAATTCAAAATCAAGGACAAGTTCGGTTTTGTCCCACAGGACAGTGCATTGTTTGATGAACTTACCGTGGCAGAAAACATAAACTTTTGGGCTGCGGCATACGGAAAGAAATATAAATCAGCTTTTTTTACAGAAATCGACTTACGAAAGAAAGTCCGTGAATTGTCTGGAGGAATGCGTAAGAGGTTAAACATTGAGCTTGCACTGATTAACGAACCAGATTATTTAATCATGGATGAACCAACGTCGGCACTGGATATAATTTATCAAGAACAGGTGATAGAACTTATGAAAACATTGCGTGACATGGGTCGTGGCATCATTTTTACATCGCACTATGCGGACGAACTTTGGGAATGTGACAAGCTTTGCGTGATGAACAATGGCGTTTTTATTTTTGACGATGCCCCTAGTAATTTTAGCGACAGAGAACAGTTTAGAGAGCAACTCTATAAAAAAATAGACAGGAGCGAGTATGCTACTCATCAATGAAATCAAACTGATTTTAACTGGATACAAAAGAATTTTGGCGGGAATTGTTGTACTGGCTTTTTTTTGCTTCTTGGCAGTACAGGTATCGCATGAAGTGCTCAAACAAAAATATTTGTTTCAGCCGTTTACGATTGGGATTGTTGACAGGGATAACACGGCTGAAATTAACATCCTGATTGAAATGTTTAAAAACACCCAGAGCATCGCCAGTTTAATCACGCTGGAAAAACTGGACGAAGTAAGTGCAAAGCAAAAATTGCAAAATGATTTGATCCCAGCGTTCGTGGTGATCCCAAAAAATTTTACACAGGGAATTATTACAGGGGAGAACCCTCCACTTATTTTGGTCGGCAACGAAAAGAAAATGCTCGAACTGACAGCAACAAAGTTACTACTAAGTGCCGGGGTGGCGTTCGTTACATCTTCGCAATCAGGGATTTATTCAACCATTGATTTTGCATCAGAGCACGGCGTGGATTGGGATGTTATACAGACTTCTATCGTTTTACCGATAAATGTCGAGTATATGAAAGCCATACTTTCACACAAAGATTACTTCGCTATTGAAAAAGTATCGGCAACGGGGAATATACCAATTGCAAGTTACTATTTGCACTCGCTCGTTTTTTTCTTGCTCGGAATTTTTATCATCGTGTTTCGAGAAAGCGTAGTAGTGTCAGACGGAGTAGTTGCAAGGTTTAGGATTTGTGGCGTAGGGTTTTTTCAAATTGTTGCGAACAAACTCATCGCGCTTTTTTTGGTGATTGCGTTTATTACGCTGCCGCTTAGCTTTGTATTTGGCGTTAAATTTCTAGCGGTGGTTTGGTTTTTAAGTTCTCTAACCGTTTTTGCGGCGGGAGTCTTTAAAGAGCAACTTTCTAACGGGTTATTTTTATTTACGGTAGCAATTCTATCACTGCTCGTTTCGGGTGGGTTATTGCCGCTTTCGTATCTGCCAAAGGTTTTTGGTTTTGCGAGCGTTTTGTTTCCACATTATTGGTTTATTCACATGGGTGAGCCACTTGCCGCTCTCGTATTTATCGGCTATGGATTCATCTTGTACTTGATGTCTGCCCTAGTTTTGAAAGTGAGGTGTAACGCTTGAGATTTTTTATAGAGACGTTAAAGTGTCGAATCAAGTTATCCCTTACAAAAGCCTTGTTCGCTTCTGTATTTTTATTTTTGGTCAGCCTGTTTTTTGTGTCCATCGCATTTAGCGAACAGCAAAAAGTTAAAATGAATGTCGGGGTTTATGCAAGCAATTCCTTTGGGCAAGAACTCGCCACAAGGTTTGAAATGTTTGCACAAAACGACGTAAACGTGGTGAGGTACGAGAACAAAGAAAATCTGTTAAGAGACTTGTCGGCAAACAAATTGGAGTGTGCCTATGTCCTTCCAGAAAGCTACGACAGGAGCAACCCAAAAATTAATCTGTACACAACAGAAAAAACAATCGCCGCACCGATTCCGAATATTTTATTTGCCTCGGCTTTTTTAGAAAATGCAGCGGGGGATTTTGGGTATAAGGTAATCAAAAATTACGTTAGCACAACCAGAAGTGAAACGGTCACGGAAATCAACAAAAAAAACAGAGATTACCTAAGTCATGCAACCTTTATGGAAATCAATTATATGAGTTTAAAAGCAAGCGAACCGGTGAAGCAAACCAATTCGATGTACTTGGCGTTAAGCGGAACAAGCGTTTTGTTTGCAACTCTCATCTCGATGCTTTGGAGTTTGAACATCATAAAAGAAAACAAGACCATGCTGTCTAGCCGCATAAAAACGAGTGGTGTTAGTATTAGAATATATAGATTGGCAAATTTAATTGGCATAGTTCTGATGTGCTTTGCTTTTTTAACACTCGCAAAAATTATGATTGCTATTTTCTTTGAAGCAAATGTTTCGGGTTCCTTTTTTGCGGATGTATGCTTTTCCATTTTTGTTGGTGCGTTTTCAATTTTGCTTGCTGATCTTTTAAAAATCGAGAGCCTATATTTGGGTTTCACTTTGCTTGCGTTCTTGCTTACGATTTTTTTTGGCGGGATTTTCATTGAGATTGGAAATGTGGCGAACGGATTGGAGTTTACAAGATTTTTGTTTGCTACAAATTATTATATGGATGTTTTGAGAGGAAGTAAAGAATCGGGCGTGATGTTAGTATGCTTGGGTTTTGCTTGCACAACCTTATATGTAGCTGGGCTTCCCCAGCGTTGATTACTCATAAAACTTTATATCTGCACCAAGCTGCTGTAGACTGCGTTCAATTTTTTCATACCCTCGCTCCACATACTTGGAACTGGTTACGATGGTTTCCCCTTCGGCGGCAAGCCCAGCCAGAATTAATGCCGCTCCACCACGCAAGTCTTTTGAGTCTACAGTCGTGCCTGTGAGTTTTTTAACGCCTTGAATAATGGATGTGATTCCGTCGTGTGATAGTATGATGTTGGCGCCCATTCGAGTCAACTCGCTCACGTGCTTGTTTCGGGACTCGAATAATGTTTCTGTTATGATGCTAGTTCCTTCTGCCAAACAAAGTAGTGCCATAAATTGCGGTTGCATATCCGTTGGGAATCCCGGGTGGGGCAGTGTCCTCATTCGCCCGACGGATTTTATTTTTTTGGGGGACTGGAGCCGTAGGCGGTTGCCCTCTGTTTTGATGATGCAGCCTGTATCGGTTAGCTTTGATAAAATTGGGTCGAGGTGGTCGAGTACGACATTGGTAAGTTCGATGCTGCCCTTTGTCATGGCGGCGGCAACGAGGAAAGTACCTGCAACAATTCGGTCTGGCATAACCGTGTGTTCTACGTCATGCAGTTCTTTTACCCCCTTGATTACGATGGTGTCAGAACCCGCACCGATTACATTGGCACCCATGCCGTTTAAGAACACTTGCAAGTCAACAATCTCTGGTTCTTTGGCGGCGTTTAAGATAACGGTTTCACCTTCTGCCAAAACGGCGGTGAGCATAATGTTTTCTGTTGCTCCCACACTCGGAAAATCAAGGCTTATTCTCGCACCCTTTAGTTTGTCGGCAACGCAGGTGATAAAGCCGTGTTCTTCGGTGATGGTTGCTCCAAGTTCTTTTAACGCTTTGATGTGCAAGTCGATAGGTCGTTGACCAAGGGCACAACCACCGGGGTAACTGATCTTCACTTTGTTAAATCTTCCTAACACACCACCTAAAAATATGAAAGACGAACGCATTTCTCTAACGAGAGCTTCGGGAAGTTCGTGTTGGTTTGCAGAACTTGAATCTACGATTAAAGTGGTGCCTTCGAGTATTGATTTGCAACCGATTGCCTCAAGCATTTCAATAGAGACAAATGTGTCGGAAATCATAGGGCAATTGTGGATAATGCTTTTTTTGCCGTTTAACACAACAGATGCAAGGATGGGGAGAATTGCATTTTTTGCACCGCCGATGTTTAGTTCGCCGTTTAAACGGTTGCCGCCTCTCACGTGGTATTCGCCCATGAGTAAGTCACCTCCGAAAAGGAAATATAATGCATAGTCTATGCGGAATTGTTCTAGTTGTTACTTGATATTGAATAAGTCTATTTTTTATGATAATATCCAGTGAGGAAGCAAAAAAAAGAGGGGGATTTTTAAGTGACAATAACCGAAAAAATATCTTTTCTACGAAACAGAATGGCAGAAGAAAAAATAGATGCCTACATTATTACAAAACTTGACCCACATCTATGTGAGTACGCTCCGTTGCATTTTAACTCGGTGCTTGAAATTTCTGGGTTTACAGGTTCGGCTGGCTCCGTTGTGGTTACTGCAAAAGAAGCAGGGCTTTGGACAGACGGTAGATATTATTTGCAAGCAGAGACAGAACTCAAAGACACAGGCATTACTCTTCATAAAGAAATGGAGATTGGTGTCAAGGGTTTTATAGACTTTGCCATTGATGAAACGAGTGACGGCGGTGTCATTGCTTTTGACGGAAGAACAATGTCTGTTGAGCAAGTGAGAGTGATGCAAGACAAAATGCAAAAGGGAAACAAAACGCTTCGCACGGATCTCGACTTAGTGGGTGAACAATGGTCGAGCAGACCATGCCTTCCAGAAAATCCAGTGTTTGACCATGAGGTATGCTATTCGGGTGTGAGCCGTGCCGATAAATTTGAATCGCTTCGAGCGAAAATGAAAGAGCAAAAGGCAGACGCTTATGTGATTACTTCGCTTGATGATATTGCGTGGCTGTTTAATTTAAGGGGACGTGACATTGATACTTTGTTTATTGCGTTTGCAGTCATTGAAACGGATCTTGCGAATTTGTTTATAAACGCTGTTAAAGTGAATGATGTTAGAAATGTTCTTGAGAGTGACGGCGTTACGATTCGTGATTACGCCGAAGTATATGCTTATCTCGAAAACTTGGAATCTGACAAAGTGATTCTCATTGACCCAGATCGAACCAACTATGCGATGTTCGATAAAATTGAAAACCGCAAAGTGGTTGAAAGAAAACCAGACCTCACAACTGAGATGAAAGCAATTAAAAATGAAGTAGAACTTTCAAACCTTGAGAAGTGCAACATTCTTGATGGCACAGCCATGGTAAAATTTATTAAGTGGATTAAAGAAAACGCAGAGACTGGTACAGTAACAGAATGTGGCATTGCCGACAAGCTAACAGAGTTTCGATCTGTTGCAAAAGAATATCTGTGCCAAAGCTTTGATACGATTGCGGGTTATATGGAAAACGGAGCCATTATCCATTATCACGCACAAAAAGAAAACTGCAAAACTTTAGACAACAAAGGCATTGTACTGGTTGATTCGGGTGCGAATTATCTTTGTGGAACAACGGACATTACAAGAACGATTGCACTTGGCGAGGCTTCTGATGAAATCAAAAGTGACTTTACACTGGTTCTCAAAGGGCATATCAACTTGGCAAGGGCGATATTTGTATACGGAACCTTCGGAATGCAGCTTGACACACTGGCAAGGGTGCATATGTGGAGATCTGGCATTGACTACAAAACAGGAACAGGTCATGGGCTTGGCTATTGCTTGAACGTGCATGAAGGGCCACAGAACATTGGACGAAGAGTAAATACAACCAGACTCGAAAGTGGCATGATTCAAACAAACGAGCCGGGCATTTATAGAAACGGAAAACACGGAATCAGAACTGAGAACACAATCCTTGTTCATGAACACGCCGATACTGAGTTTGGAAAATTCATGGCGTTTAAAACAATTTCGTATTGCCCAATTGACCTTGACCTTGTCAATGTAAGCATGTTAACTTGTGAAGAAAAAGAATGGCTCAATGCTTATCACGCAACTGTTTATGAAAAATTGAGTGAGAGTCTTGACGCTAGCACAAAAGAGTGGCTTAAAAATCAAACCAGAGCCATTTAATTTTAAATAACAATAATTTGATGACCGTATTCTGAATTTTTGGGATGCGGTTTGTTTTTTTGGGATAAATAATATATATCGCTTGATGAAATTTCTTTACCTAGCATTGAAACGCCGATTTCATCAAGCGTGTTAGAAAAATTGTTGAGTTTTGTAATAATTGGACAGCTCGCATGTTTAGTCATCTCGTTAATCAGAAAACTTGACTCTTTTTTCATACCCAAAATACGAATATACGGCATAGAATGGTAGAAAATATCAAAGTCTGCTTTTGTTGTGTCAAGAATCATGTGGAGAGCCGCCCTTGAGATTCTTGTATGCGTATAGCGTTTGGTTTTCACTTTGTCGATGATTTCGACAAGGGGGTAGGTGTCGTTGGCGGTTTTAATGAAGCGGTTCTCAAGCCCTTCGGATATGTTGATGATTTCTGCAAGCTCGGCTTGGGTTTTTGTTTTCAGTATAAATTGAAAAATATCATCGTACGAGCCAAGACCCAAGGAATATTCACCGCTTGTATAGCATTTGCGTAAAATGTCGTAAGCGGATTTTGGCATACAGGTTTCTATTTTTGAAAACTCCTCGTTTGAGCACGCTCGTCTTATGGCTGTGGCGGAGGCGATTGAACTAATTACTTCTTTTGAGTGATACGATGCCGCTTCACGTTTGATTGTATAGGGGATAATTTTTGAATGGATTCGGCCTAGTGCCTTTAAATATTCTATACCGAGAATATCATTTGGACTATCTGATATTTCTTGGGCGAAAATAAAATCAGAAACTGCATGTTTTCTTGCAATAGGATACGAATACCCCTTGTCAAGTTCGCTCTTAAGTGTTATTTTATAGTCTGGTGTTTCTGATGTTAAAAAGTTTGCAAAATTTTTAAGAGGCGTTAAATTGCCCGATTCAGAACCAAAACAAATGGCATCTATCATTCCTAGACTATCTAGAATTTTAATTGAGTAGCCAGAAAAGAACTCGGCACTGGCTGTTGAGAAGCTAACAGGTAACTCAATAACAACATCTACGCCGTTTTTTAAAGCCATTTCTGTTCGGCTGTATTTGTCTGTGAGGGCGGGTTCGCCTCGCTGGACAAAATTTCCGCTCATAACGGCTACCACAAAGTCACAACCTGAAACTTTTTTTGATTGCTCAATGTGAAATTTATGCCCATTGTGAAATGGATTGTATTCTGCTACGATACCTAAAACCTTCATTTTACAACCTCGATTCTCATTTTATTTTCAATTAACCGATTTTATCATATAAAATATAAATAATAAACCGAAATACCCTATTTACGAAATTAAAATTTCACGATATAATAGTAAGTAAATTATTTTTTCTTGTTTAAGTATTTTGAGAAAAAATGTCGATAAATATAGCATAGTTTGCAAGGTGGTTTAGCAAAATGAAAGACATTACCGATAAGGAATTTGGAATGATTCGTGATTATATTAAAGCTAACTTTGGAATAAGCCTGGGAAATGAAAAAAAATCCCTGATATTCTCACGTTTGAGAACAGTGCTTCAAGATAATCATTTAGAAGATTTTACTCAGTATTATCAATATCTCGTAAACGACAAGTCCGGTGAGGCTGTTGTAAAATTTATTGACAAGGTAACCACCAACCATACTTTTTTTATGAGAGAGACCGACCACTTTGACTTTTTGAGGGACAAGGCGTTACCTTCCGTAGAAGAAAATTATTCGGGCAATGATTTAAGATTGTGGTGTGCCGGCTGCTCGTCTGGTGAGGAATCGTACACCCTAAAGTTTATTGTGGAAGACCATTTTAAAAAGAGCAAAAACAAGTGGAACACCGAAATTTTGGCAACCGATATTTCGACCAATGTGCTTGACAAGGCGGTTAGAGGTGTTTATTCAAACGAAAGTGTAAACACGCTACCAGAAGCTTGGAGAAAAACTTATTTTGATAAGCATGATGCAGAAAGCTCCATTGTTAAAGATGAAATTAAAAAAGGTATTACATACCGCAAGTTTAATTTGATGGACGATAGATTTCCGTTTAAAAAGCCGTTTCATATTATCTTTTGTAGAAATGTTATGATTTATTTTGATAACCCAACAAGGGATAAACTGGTTCAAAAGTATTATGACAACTTAGAAAATGGCGGTTATTTATTTATAGGGCATTCAGAATCTTTAAGCCACACAACCACAAATTTTAAATATGTTATGCCAGCGGTTTATCGTAAACAATAAAAGATTTATATTCAATACGCTATGAGACCATAACGAAACTATTAATAACAATATTTAGTAAAGGTGATGATATTTTGGCTGATTTTGATAGAGAGTCCATGATGGAGATGTTTACCTACGAGATGTCGCAGCTCGTGGAGCAGCTTGAACAAAATGTTATCAAAGGCGAGAACGGCTATTCTATGGGAGAGAT
>JAVBKL010000176.1:0-24223 GCA_031554055.1 Eubacteriales bacterium
CAATTCTTCGATACTTTTCACAGCCCCCTCCACATCTCTCGCCTCAGTCATACGCAAAAGTTGACCCGAGCTTTCCGCCAAAGAACCCAAACCGTTTTTTATTGTAAATCGCTCCCACAGACTAAAGATTGGTACTTTAAAAGAACAGTAGAATAGTGGCAAAAGCAAATTACCAGAAATCAAAGCCAACTCATGGTAAAAGTTGAATGCGGCAACAGCAGATTCCTCTGGTGTTTGCACCGCCGCCAAATCTTGCAGACGAGAATTGAGTAAATCAATATCTTCTTTTGTGGCTTTTTGAATCGCCAACTTGGCGGCAAGCTTATCCAGTTCCATTTTTATCTCTAAGATAGAACGCACTTCGTCCCGTCGCAATCGCCCACCATTATACTCCATGATGGAAAGCAATGTTTCAAACGTTCCATTGCGTCGATAGTCGGCAACAAAAGCCCCCACACGTGGATGAATTTCGATAAAGCCTTTGCTTGCAACTTCGTTGATGCCAGCATTTACAACGGCACGACTCACTTGCATACGTGTAGCCAGCTCACGTTCTGACGGAAGTTGACTACCTATTGGTAGCTTCCCTGATAAAATCAGACTTTCCAGTTGTTTAACAAACAACTCCCTAAGTGTGGGTGCTGCAAGTTTTGAAAATTCCATATACGTCACCTCTTTCAAACTGGTTCAACCAATTACCAGATAAGTATATCACAAGTTTTATTACGGCTCAATATTTAATTTTCCCCATATTCGCATAAGTAATTGACATACGAATATTAGAGTGTTAAAATAACTACAATGGTCTGGTCTAACCAGTCTTAATTTTATTTTAGGAGGATTTTTATGTTTTTCTTTGAAGCTATACCTTGGTACTCTTGGCTGATGTTTATTGGCGTCACCGGGGCACTTATTCTACTGAACGAATTGGCAAGACTAAGCAAATGGACATCGATCGCTTTGTTTGTTGCACTCCCTATTGTTCTTACCATTTTTGTCTGGCCAAATACTGCCGGAGCAGGTTCTAGCACCGGTACTTGGTTTCATTGGGTTAAAGTTTACTCGGCTCTCGCTGGTTGTATCGGATTCTTATTAATCCGCATGGTTCCAAAAATTGAAAACAGTAAATTTAGAATTTATTTCCCACCCGCAATTTTGGCAATTAATATTTTAGAAGCTTGTATCCGTGATTTTCAAGTTTTCGGAATGCACGGCATGATTGACGGCGTTATGATGGTTGGCGGCGTATGGAATATCATGAACGGCGTTGCCGGCTTAATCAATATCGTTCTCATCACAGGTTATATGGGTATTTATGTTATCAAAGATAAAAAACGTGATATGATGTGGCCAGATATGCTTTGGTTTTTCATTATTGCCTATGACTTATGGAATATCGCCTATGTTTATAACTGTGTTTCGGATCACTCCTTCTATGCAGGAGTCGCATTGAATCTTGCACCAACCTTGGTTGCCCTGTTCATTAGAAAAGGCGCTTGGTTACAGCACCGAGCACAAACCCTTGCATTTTGGATGATGTTTACCATGGCATTCCCAGCTTTTGTTGGCGAGAGTGCATTCGCTGTACAAACCAGCCATGACCCTGTGGCATTGTTCGTATTAAGTGGTGCTGCCCTTTTATCTAATATTGCTCTTTTAATCTACACAATCTATCGTATGCGAAAATACAAATTGAATATATTCAAGCAAGAAATGTATACAACATTGAAAGCATACAAGGAAGTGCAGAACAATGGCTGATTCCAACACACCAGAGAAATTCAAAGTTCTTGAAATAAAGAAAAATGTTTTTGAGAGCAACGACCAACAGGCCGACTTGCTAAGAACCGAACTCAAAAGCCAAAAAACCTTTTTACTGAATTTAATGTCCTCCCCCGGTTCGGGAAAAACAACGACCCTCACCAAAACGATTGCTGCTTTACAAAACGAGTTGCGTATCGGCGTTATGGAGGCAGATATCGACTCCGATGTTGATGCCCATACGATTTTTAAAACAGGGGCAAAAGTCGTGCAGCTACACACAGGCGGCATGTGCCACTTAGATGCCGACATGACTAGACAAGGTTTATCAGAGCTAAAAACAAAGGGGCTAGACCTTGTCATCTTAGAAAACGTTGGCAATCTTGTGTGCCCAGCGGAGTTTGACACCGGTGCGTCCAAGAACGCCATGATATTAAGTGTCCCCGAGGGTGACGACAAGCCGCTAAAATATCCGCTCATGTTTTCACTGGTTGATGTTTTGTTGATTAATAAAATTGACACCCTCGAGTATTTTGATTTTGACCTAGAAGCCGTCATACAACGAGTAAAAAAACTAAACCCAAATGTTACCATAATCCCCATTTCTGCTAAAACTGGTCACGGAATTGACCAGTGGGCAGATTGGCTAAGACAGGAAGTAAAAAATTGGAACCAGTAGTATGCCGTAGCAAAAGCGAAGAGCAATTCCAAAAATAACCGCTATGTTTAGGAATTGCAACAGCATAGGGAGGAAATCAACGTGATAAAAGAAAAAGTGCTTGACCTAGCCAATCATATCAGCAGAAAGAAACGTGGCTCGAAAAATGAAATTAAGTCCACCGACCCAGAATATCTAATTCTTGAACCTGTCGTTTCAGAAAGCATGGCAGAGGTGGCTCTTTGTATGCAGATGCGTACAAAAACCACAGCAGCGGAGTTGGCTCCCCTATGCAAAAAATCGGTGGAAGAAACGACAAAGCTTTTATTGGAACTGGCTGACGCTGGTGTCTGTTTTGTAAATGAAATCAATGGAGTCGATACATTTTGGTATGACACTTGGGTGCCCGGCATCATGGAAATGATGACCAACAACAAGAAAAATGTTGCCAAGTATCCACAGATTGCCGAAGCTTTTGAAGCGTATGGCAGAGTACGTGGACCAAGAACCGCCGGTAGTTTTCCTGTCGGCGTGGGTCTTATGCGTGTTATTCCAATTGAAAGTGCCATTGATGGAGAATCCCGTCGAGCTTCTTATGAAGAGGTTTCTAAATATCTCAATGACAACACCATTTTCACCGTGTCGGATTGTTCTTGCCGCACTGTTAGAGAAACCATGGGAGAAGGTTGCGGCCACTTAAAAGAGGATATGTGTATCCAAATGGGTCACGCCGCCGAATACTACATACGTACAGGACGTGGCAGACAAATTACCCGAGAAGAAGCCTTTGACATCATTCAAAGAGCGGAAGAAAATGGATTGATGCACCAAATTCCCAACTTGGACGGCTCGGGCAAAACCCACGCTATCTGTAATTGCTGTGGCTGCTCCTGTCTTTCTTTAAGAACGGCAAGTATGTTTATCAATGCGGACATGGTGCGTTCCAACTACGTATCAAAAGTGGACAAAGACAAATGTGTTGCCTGTGGAGAATGCGTAACAAATTGTCCTGTCAACGCTTTGCAGTTGGGGCAAAAAATTTGTTCCAAAACACCAGTTGTCGAGGATATTAACAGAAAAGAAACCCCTCGTGACACACAATGGGGAGCTGAAAAATGGAACCCCGATTACCGAACCAACAGAAAAAATGTCGTAGATACGGGCACAAGCCCTTGCAAAACAGAATGTCCAGCTCATATTGCTATTCAAGGCTATATCAAGTTGGCAGCACAAGGAAGTTACACAGAAGCACTTGAACTTATCAAGAAAAACAATCCGTTTCCAGCGGTATGCGGACGCATTTGCCCGAGAAAATGCGAGTCTGCTTGCACTCGTGGCGACATAGACGAACCAATTGCAATTGATGAAATCAAAAAATTTATTGCGGAACAAGATTTAAACAAGGACCGTCGATTTGTGCCCAAACGCAAGCACAGCTTTGATAAAAAAATTGCGGTTGTCGGTGCTGGACCTTCCGGACTTACTTGTGCCTATTACCTTGCCATTGAGGGCTATAAAGTTACTGTGTTTGAAAAACAAAAAACTTTGGGTGGTATGCTGACATTGGGTATTCCTTCCTTTAGACTTGAAAAAAATGTTATCAATGCGGAAATTGATATTCTACGAGAACTAGGCGTAGCTTTCCAATCATCGTGCGAAGTGGGCAAAGATGTAACACTTGCCGATTTGAGAAAACAGGGTTATGAGGCGTTTTACTTGGCTATCGGTGCTCAATCGGGACGCCAGTTGGGACTTGACGGCGAAAACACCAAGGGCGTAACAACGGGAGTAGATTTCTTGCGTAGCGTTAGCTTGGGCGAAAATCCAGAGCAAAGCGGCAAAGTTGTTGTCATTGGCGGCGGCAATGTTGCCATCGACGTTGCGAGAACCTCCGCAAGAATTTCCGATTCAAAAGTCGAAATGTTTTGTCTGGAGAGCCGTGAGCAGATGCCTGCCCTGCCCGAGGAAATTGAAGAAGCACTCTCTGAGGACATTGGCATTAACAATTCTTGGGGACCTAAGCGACTGATTGTGGAAAATGGTCGGGTGACGGGTGTCGAGTTTAAAAAATGCATGTCTGTTTTGGATAAAAACCGAAAATTCAATCCTACATTTGACGAGAATGTTACCAAAATAGTAGATGCCGACCACGTATTGATTTCTGTTGGGCAAGCGATAAACTGGGGCAATTTGCTTGATGGAACCAACGTACAACTCAATCCGAGCAAAACTGTGCAAGCCGATTTTGTTACACTTCAAACTGCCGAGCCAGATGTGTTTGTCGGAGGCGATGCGTTTACAGGACCGAAGTTTGCCATTGATGCGATTGCTCTTGGCAAAGAGGCGGCTGTTTCTATTCATCGCTATGTGCAGCCGGGGCAAAGCTTGTTGATTGGCCGTGATAACCTCGCCTACCATTCGCTTGAAAAGGCTAACTTAATATTTTCTGGGTACGATACGCAACCACGACAGAAAACCGAACACGCACATACCCAAGAACCAAAAGAGACATTCAAGGATTTGCGTGGCACTTTTACAGAGGAACAGCTTAAAAAGGAAACAGAGCGTTGTCTTGGTTGTGGTGCTACCATGGTTGATGAATTTTTATGTGTGGGCTGCGGACAGTGTACCACCAAATGTAAGTTTGACGCCATTTCACTGGTTAGACAATACGATGGCAAAGGTGTTGCCTTTGAAGGGTTGAAGCCTGTGGTAATCAAACAAGTTTTAAAACGCAAAGTTAAGATTGCTACCAAAAACGTTAAAAATATCTTTGTAAAATAAAGGTTGGGATTTGTTTGCATGAACTAGGAGTGGTCATTCAGATTGTAAAAACAGTAGAAGACTTTGCCATCTTGCATCAACTGACAAAGGTTGACGGGTTGGTGCTACAAATCGGCGAACTTTCCTCGATGATTCCCCACTATATTGAACAATGCTATTCTGCTGCCGTTGAAGGCACGATACTGCAAGACGCTACACTTACAATTGAAATTTTGCCGGGCAATGCTCTTTGTAAGGACTGCCGAAAAGTCTTTAATCTGTTGGCTAACAAACAAAAATGTCCCCACTGTGGAAGTGGGGACTGGGAGTTGCTAAGCGGCAAAGAGTTTTTAATCAAAGAGATTGTGGCATGTTAGGACATATTTGAAAATTTTTATAATACAGTCTGTCTCGAATCATTAAGAAAATCCCACCGATAAACGTTATACACAGCCAAACAACCCGAGGTGTCTCATCTCCCAAGTATACGCCTTGATAAAAACCATTGCTTGCCCCACTCACAAACATCGTGGCTAAAATGGTTAAGTTTGCCATTAAAATCGTAGTATCCTTTTCATCTGTGGTTGGCTCATTTGTTTCTGTTTGCAACTCTTTAACACTTCCGTTTGCAAGTTGATTTAGTGGAACATTAAATATCTCGGATAGTTTGATTAAATGCTCCATGCTCGGAACCGTTTGGTCTGCTTCCCATTTGGTAACTGCCTGACGGCTTACGCCCAAAAGCTCTGACAACTTCTCCTGTGTAAAAGCACATTGTTTTCTATGCGGTTGCATCAATAAACTATCTGGCAACTATCGGTTGCAAACTAAATAAATGAAACAATATTTTAAAAAACACTTGACTTGTAGTAAGCACCAAGTGGTATGCTGTAACTATGTCATAAAAAAATCGGGGGAATTACAATGAGTAAAAAAGTTTTGATTCTATCGGCGAGTCCGAGAAAAAACGGCAACTCAGATATTCTTTGTGATCAGTTTGCAAAAGGTGCAGAAGAGTCCGGTCACCAAGTGGAAAAGATTTTCTTCAAAGACAAAAACATCAATTATTGCACAGGCTGTAGTGCTTGCCTTGCCTACCAAAAACCATGTCCACAAAAAGATGATATGGCTGAAATTCTTAATCAAATGATTGAAGCCGATGTTATTGTTATGGCAACTCCTGTGTACTTTTATGCAATGGACGCTCAAATGAAAACGTTGATTGACCGCACTTGTGCAAGGTATACTGAAATCACTGGGAAAGACTTCTATTTTATCATGACGGCAAATGATAACAATATTTCCGCAATGGACGGTACCCTAACAGGTTTTAGAGGATTTTTGTCTTGCTTGACTGAGCCAAAAGAGAAAGGCTTTATCTACGGCATCGGTGTGTTTGGCATGGGAGATATTAAGAGTAAGCCAGAGATGCAATTGGCTTTAGAAATGGGGCGAAATGTATGATAAAGAAAAACTTTCAAGACATGGAGCTATCTTCACTTGGACTTGGCAATATGCGTCTGCCCACTTTGAGCGAAGGTGGCGCCATTGATGAAGTAAAAGCAAGAGAACTGATTGAGTACGCATACGCTAGCGGCGTAAATTATTTTGATACAGCATTTATGTATCACGGCGGTAAATCAGAAAGTTTTGTTGGCAAAGTATTAAACCAATACCCAAGAGAAAGTTGGTATCTGGCTTCAAAGATGCCAGGACACAGTTTGCGTCAATCAAATGGCAAGCTTGAGTTTATTGGAATGTTGGCGGGGCTGCCATCCATGACGGTGGCTGAAATATTTGAAGAGCAGTTAAAACGATGTGGCGTGGACTACTTTGACTTTTATATGTTGCACAATGTTTGTGAAACAGCCTATGATATTTATACAAATGAAGAACTCGGGATTGTTAATTATCTTTTGGAACAAAAGAAAGCTGGGCGGATCCGCCACTTGGGATTTTCTGCACACGGACGTGCTGATACGATAGAAAACTTTCTAAACCTTTATAACTGTTTTGAGTTTGTGCAAATCCAATTGAATTACATGGATTGGAAATTACAAGACGCCGCAAAAAAATATGAAGTCATTACGAACCACGGCATCCCTGTGATTGTCATGGAGCCTGTCCGTGGTGGACAACTGGTTTCCTTAGATGAACAAGCTCATTCCATGTTAAAAGAAGCCAGACCAAACGATACCATTGCCTCTTGGGCGTTCCGCTTTTTACAATCGTTGCCAAATATACCAGTTGTCTTGAGCGGCATGTCAAATATGGAACAGCTGAAAGAAAATCTCGCTTTATTTTCAAACCCTGATCCCACAACTGATGCAGAAAATGAACTGCTTCAAAAAGTTGTGGCAACAATGGCGGATATGGTACCTTGTACAGGTTGTCGGTATTGTTGTGATGGTTGCCCCCAAAAACTAAATATACCGAAACTCATCTCCATGTATAACGAAATGACCAACGCCATGCATTTCTCCTTGCAGTTTACTTTGAATGCAATGAAAGAGCATGAACTGCCAACAGCCTGTATTGCTTGTGGTGCTTGCAGTGAACTCTGTCCTCAAAACATTGATATTCCTGACATTATGAAAAAATTTGAAGCTGAATTATTAAAGAGGAAACGCTGATTCATACGGCGTGTACCATAATAAGTTACACTTGTGGAAGTGGCGTTTGTTTAAATACAGACGCTGCTTCCACTGTTTTTTATTGTTCACCTAACAATGTTTCATAATGTCTTTACATTTTTTTCAAAATAGACTATTATTTTATAAACTTAGTATGGGGGCATTCATGTGAGACAATTAAAAAGGACTCTTGTTTTTGTTTTTTGTTTAACCATAATTATCACTTTTTCTTACCGTTCATCCTATGCAAACGATGAATTGCCAACACTGAACTTCGCTGTTGCAAATGACTTTTCTTCTTCACTTGACAAAGTATTAAAAATTGCACTTAAAAACATTGGTTATGATTTGACTGTAAATCCACAGGGAACGACAGCGGCAGCAGAATCTGCCAACAGTGGCGAAAAAGATGGGTTTACGTTACGTAACATGGGTATTGAAACCAAGTACCCAAACTTAGTCCTTGTGTCCGAGCCTTTTGCGGAGCAATCTACCTATGTGTATATACGTTCTCAAGATAATTTTGAGATAAAAAGTTGGAAGGACCTCGCAGGGTATCACATTGGCACATTGTACCAAGAACCTTATTTAGATGAAAACATACCAAGCGATGTGAAAAACATTTCGAAATTTGTTACAAACGTTCAGCTCTTAGACGGACTTGCGACAGGTTTGTGCGATGTAGCTTTGCTACGTTCTGTGAGCGACACCGAACTTTATGTTCCTGACACAGTGAAGGAGCTCTGCGTGATCGACGTTTCCGACGGATATATTTATTTGAATAAAAAGCATGAAGAACTCGCACCCAAGCTAGCAGATGAATTGTCAAAAATGAAAGCCAGCGGTGAATATGAACAGATTTTGAACGCTGGTGATTCCAATCTAGATTCTCAAAAAAACAATACGAAGAAACATATTTTATATGTAACTTCTCAAAGCAGTGACTCGGACTGGAATTCACAAATGCGTGAAGGACTCGATTCGGCTTTTGAAAAAGGTTCCGTTGTCATTGACTCTCGTAGTTTGGCTTCTGATTCAATTGTGGCAAACTCGCCAAGAGCAAAATTTCTTTATGGAATTTTGCGAAGCGATTTTCTTGATCGAACGCCAGATGCTGTTGTCGTTTCGGATCAAAACGCATTGGATTTTATCAAAAACGAATATTATGTGCAGTACCCAAAAATGCCTGTCATATTTTGTGGTGTTGAAAATTTCACACCCGACAAGATTCATGGTTTTGAAAAGTACTTCACCGGCATAGAAGAAAGCCTTTCCGCAAAAGAAACAGTAGACCAAATGCTTGCCCTTTTTCCAAATACAAAAAATATTTTTGTCATTAACGATTTTTCTGATAACGGCTTAGCTTTTAAGACAGAAATACAAAAGCAACTTGCAGATATAAAAAGCGTGAACATTACATACAACGAAAACATAAGTTTTGCCAAATTGCAAAGCGAAGTTCAAAACTTGCCAAGTGATTCTTTGGTTTTAGTCGGCAAATATTTGTACGACGGCACCAATCGAGCCTTTTCAGAAAAAGAATCCCAAACCGCATTGTATCATGCAAGCCAAGTTCCTATTTTCGGACTAACATCAAATACTTTTGGGTTTGGACAAATAGGCGGCAAGTATGTTGATGCCTATGCACAAGGTGCAGCCGTCGCAAAACTTGTGAGTACCGTAATTGACACTAACACACAAACAGTGGCACCTGTCATTATGGACTACCCAAACGTCTGGAAATTTGATTATGCTGTGATGAAACAGTACAAAATTAGAACTTCTCAGTTGCCACAAAAATCCCATATAATCAATTTGCCAACCAGCATTTTCAAGACCTACCCTCTTCCTGCCATGCTTTATTCATTGACACTGGTTGCGTTTGTTGCCTTGGTTGGTTGGCTTGTGCTTTATTTAAGAAACTTGAGTGCTAAAAATAGTCAATTGACTGATATGACCGCCAAGTTGCACAGTGTAGAAGAATTGCTTGCCAAAGATAAAACAATTTCTGAAGCGCAAACAAGGCTTGGGAAGACACTCGACAGTGCACCCATCTTCTTTTTCGCATTAGAAGATGGCAAATTTACAAAATTTAATAAGTTGGCAGCAGAAACTTTTAAAATTGAGATTGGAAGCCCTATCACGTCAGTATTTTTGCGGAAAGACCTCATTGATGAGTTACTCAAAAAACGTGATGCCGATGGATCAATTTTTAGAGAAGTTGTTTTACTGCGGTTAAAAAATGAACAGCATCATCGGTTTTATGTAAATATTTCCAAGCCATCGCATAGCAAAAAAAATGAGCTCTATGCTTGGCTTGTCGATGTTGAAGATATTGAGGCAAAAAAAGATACGGTAACAAGAGCCCAACAAGATTTGCTTACTGTTTTGGACTCAATCCCCATCGCCATTACCATTACAAACGTTGACAGGGTACGTCAGTTTGCAAACAAAGCATATATCCATTTGCTGCAATTTGCTGATTATGAAGATGTGCTTCAATACGATATGAACTACCAACTTCCTGTTGCAAGTACCAGCGTGACAAGCGATGCAAAGCAAGAGTTTATTCGGAACCTTCTCATGCAAAATATTACGCTTGAAACAAAAGATGTTTACCATACGAAATCACGTGGCATTATTGAAGCCAGAGTGTTCGGGCGTTCCATTGTTTTCAAAAACGACAGTTCAATCATTTTTGTTATTCAAGATATTAGTGAAGAAAAAATGAAAACTGAATTGCTTTATAGAATTGCGGAACAAGAAAAAGAAGCAAACCAACTTAAAAACAGGTTTTTAATTAGCATGAGCCATGAAATTCGCACCCCACTGAATGCCATCATGGGGCTTGCAGAAATTGAACTGAAAAAACTGAAAAGCAAAGAAATGATTGATGTTTTCAAAAAAATAGATATTTCCGCCAAAAACCTTTTGACAATCATGGGCGATATTTTAGACTTTTCAAAGATAGAATCGGAAGAGATTTCACTTAACTATGAAGAAGTCGATTTGGAAGAAGTAATTGCCAATGCACTTTTAATGGCTACGCAACGAATTGGGAGCAAGCCTGTCGAAGTTACATTGCAAATGAGTTTAGATTTACCGAACCGTGTATACTCTGATCAAACCCGAGTTTGGCAAATTCTCAAAAATATTTTGGACAATGCGGCAAAGTATACGCAAAAAGGCAAAATCACTTTAGATGTTTCTCTCGAAAAGGTGGATGAACAAAATAAATGGTTTGTTCTCTTTAAAATTATTGACACTGGATTTGGCATGTCGACTGAACAACTTGAAAAACTATTTACCCCCTTTGAGCAGTTCCACAATAATGTAACCAGTATGTATGCAGGAACAGGGCTTGGCATGGTGATTACAAAACAACTGGTAGAACTCATGAACGGCACGATTTCCGTTTCGAGCCAAGAAAATATCGGGACGACTTTTTCCATTACGATGCCCTTTGAAATTTCAGAGAGCACAAAAACAATCAAGCAAACGTATCAGGACCACCCGCTTGCAAACCAGCACGTTTTGATTGCAGACGATGATCCTGTTTCACTAGAAATTATGCAAAGCTTGCTCACACATGTTGGCGTCGTTCCTGTCTGTGTATCAAGTGGCGAAGAAGCAATTGAATTAGCCATGAAACATCACGAACTCGGCAAGCCATTTGATATTATTATTCTAGATTATTTGATGGGCGGACTTAATGGAATTGAAACCGCCAACAACCTAAGTGATGAAATTCAAAAATCTGCAAAGCTCCTCATGGTATCCGTTTACACAAAACAATTGCTCATATCAGAAATAGAAGCTGCTGGATATGAAGATGTTATTGAGAAGCCATTTTGCCCCACAGATTTTATTCACAAGCTTAGTGAAGCAATCGGAGCAAAAACTAAATTTATGAGTTATGACAACATTGTGTTCCCGAATGCAAAAGTTTTGTTGTGCGAAGATAATATTATTAATCAAGAAGTTGCCTCTGGTATCTTAGAAGTTTTTGGTATTGAACCTGTTATTGCCGAAAATGGCCAACAGGGCTTGGAGCTTTTGGAAACACAGCATTTCGACTTGATTTTTATGGATATTTTAATGCCGATTATGGACGGACATGAAGCAACCCGCAAAATCCGTGCGAGCGGCAAACCCTATAGCCAAACACCGATTATCGCCTTAACCGCCAATGTTATGAAAGAGGAAATCGACAAGTGCATGGAAGAAGGAATGAATGGGCATGTTGGCAAACCTATTAGCTTTGAGAAAATCAGTGCAAAGCTTACGACATGGCTCCCCCATTTAGTAAAGGACAAGAATCCCACAAATCCAGAAGCTGAACAAACCGATTTGTTGGTTGGTATTCGAACAATCAAAGGAATTGATGTTGACGATGGCTTGTCATGTTTTTCAAACAATAAAAAAAGATATGCAGAGGTGTTGCTTGAATTTGCTAGGGATATCGCAAGCGATTTTGTTTCATATGAAGAGGCTTTAGCCGATCCATCAGGGACTAAAATGCGAATACATACCATCAAAGGGGCAGCCGCAAACCTTGGTATTGTGTGCATCCAAGAAGTTGCTGCAAGCTATGAACAAACCCCGACAAAAGAACAATACGAAATCGTAGTTGACAACTGTAAAACGATTGGCGGTACCATTATTGAATATTTATCTTTTCTTGAAAACGAAGACAAAACTACTGCCACCACGCGCAGTATAACCAAAGGAGAGTTAAAATGAGGCGTATATTCTGTATAACACTTATCCTCGCAATGATTTTGAATACTTCTCCTGTTTTCGCAACGAATCAAAAATCGCTTACGTTGGCCATTGCCTATGACCTGCCAAATGTAGCCGATATGATTTATTGCTACGCCTTAAACCAAATGGGTTATAAAGTTTCGATTGTAACCGGCGGTACCTCTTCTGTGACAAGAATGGCTGATACTGGCGAGATCGACGGACTGATAGGACGTGCCACCCCGATTGGCAAAAACTATCCAAACTTAATTCAAATTCCTGTACCAAACTATACCTGTGATTTTAACGTGTATACACGCATTGATTCCGATTTTCACATCAAAACATGGGAAGATTTTGCAAATGTAAAAACAGGACAGTTATTTCAAAAGCCTTATGTCGAGAGCCATTTGCCAAAAGATGCGATAATTACTAAAAAATCTACCATGCTCGACATGCTTATGGCAATCTCTACAGGTGAACTCGACGCAGGTGTTATTCAGATGCCAGTAGATCAACCTTGTTGGCTCCCAAAAAATGTTCACCTCGAATCCTCTGTGGATACGACGTATGCTTATTCCTATTTCAATAAAAAAAATGAAGATTTAATTGCCCCGCTCTCTGTCATTCTGCAAGAGATGTATGACAACGGAATAACCCACCAATTCATTGACAATGAATTGGTGGTGTTCCCAAACGATAAAAAAACAATTTTATCAATCTCTTCATACAACTCCGATTCGCCTTGGGGTGAAGGCATTAACAGAGCTTTTCAAGAACTTGATGAAAATATTGAAACTTACAGCGTAAACCTAAATACGGAAAGCACCAGTAATAAAGGAGAAGCTTGGCTTAACAAAATCAATTTGGTTCGTGCTGATTTTGCAGGGAAAAAACCAGATTTGATTTTTGTTTCTGATAATGAAGCATTTGAATTTATTAAAGAGTTTTATTATACATTGTTTGTGGGCGTCCCCGTTGTTTTTTGCGGTGTAAATAATTTCGACGAATCCTCAATTGGTGGTTATGAAAAATACTTTACTGGTGTCGCCGAAGAGTTTTCTGCTGCGGACTTGCTGCCTGTTATGCTCAAGCTGTTTCCAGATAAAAAAAATGTTTTTGTGATTAACGACTACACTACAACAGGCTTGGCTTGGAAGCAAGATTTACAAACCCAATTGAAACCGTTTGAAGGTCAAGTCAATTTCGAATTTAACCAAGATATTCCCATGACAGATTTGCTGTCAAAAATCTCGAGCTTACCTGAAAATTCTTTGATTCTAACTGGTAATTATTCGACAGACCTCGATGGGCAATATTTTTCTGACGAAGAAGCACAAACACTTTTTTATAAAAACAGCCACGTGCCCATTTTTGGATTAAAAGCAACTGATTTCGGCTTTGGACAAATCGGTGGCAATTATGTTGACAGTTCTACACAAGGACACTTTGCTGCTGTTATTGTTCAAGAAATTTTAGCCGGAATTTCTGCGGCTTACATTCCGGTCACGAGTGATATACAACAATTTAACAAATGGAAATTTGATTTGAAAGAGCTCACCAAAGCTGGGATTACAACGGACACAATCAACCAACTTGTTCCAGCCGAATTTTCTAATGAGACGGTTCCATTTTATAAGGCACACTTAGCTACCACCGTTGCAGTTGTCGTTTCCACTTTGTTATTGGCATTGGCTGCATTCACCTTTGGTTATTTGTCTTTTAAAATGAGAAAAAGGAACATCGCTTTGATTGAATTGCAAAAAAATCTGATTTCAGCAGAGGAACTGTTGGAAAAAGACAATGCCATCAAAGAAGTGACCGACTATACTGAAAACCTGATTGAAAGCTCTCCGATTGGATACGCACTTGTTTCGAATCAAATCGTGCTCGAAAGCAATCAGTTTATGAAAAAAATGATTGGCGTTGTGCCAGGATTCAACTTAAAGAAAAATCAAGAATTTGCGTCCATTGGTCAAGATGAAAAACAAAGGACCATCACACTCAAGACCGTTTCCAATAAGCTTAACCGTTTTTATGTTAATACGACTACCGTGGAATATCATGAAGAGGATTCTACTGTACTATGGTGCGTTGATGCAGAAGAATACGAAAAGCAAAACGATGCCATTGTACAGCTCCAAAAAGAATTTGAAAAAATTATCGACACATTGCCACTTCCGCTTGCGATTTTAGACATAGAAACTTTGCAAATACAGTACTGTAACGACACGTTTGTGAGCCTCTTTGAACTTGACTCTATCCAAGCGGCAAACGGTGCAAGTATGCAAAGTTATCTTCCAAAAACGCAAAACAACGGCGAAGATTCTATGACAGCGTTAAAAAATCATATTAACCGTTCATTTGATTCTGGAAACGCAGAAAAATTCGAATGGCAGTATGTGTCAAAGTTCGGGCGGAAGCTTCCCACCATGACCTCCGAAATACCGATACAATACAAAAATTCACGTTGCATTATCATTGTTCCACTCGATATATCAGAGGAATTAAGGCGTGAAGACCTGCTCAAAAACCTTGCAGAAAAAGAAAGAGAAGCAAGCAAACTTAAAAGTAAGTTTTTGGTAAACGTGAGCCACGAAATCCGTACGCCGATGAATGCAGTGATTGGGCTTTCAGAAATAAAATTGCTGGGCAGCAAAAACGTAGAGGGTTATGACTCACTCAAAAAGATAAACGATTCTGCAAAATCACTATTGATGATTATTAACGATATTTTAGATTTTTCGAAGCTTGAAGCCAAAAAACTACAACTACAAAACGAACAGTTTAGTGTTGCTGAAATCGTAAACGAATCAATGGGAGTCGCCGCATTGAGAATCAAAGAAAAGCCTTTGGAAATATTTACAATGCTATCAAATGCTGTTCCTGCATTCGTCTTGGGCGACAAAAACCGTGTCAAGCAAGTCTTGCAAAGTATTTTGGACAACGCCGCCAAATTCACAGAAAAAGGAACTGTCACACTCCATGTTGATGTGGCGAAAGCGAATGCACAAACAGTAACTTTACGGTTTACCACGACAGATAGCGGCATTGGAATGGCTGACGATGAACTTGAGAAACTGTTTCTTCCATTTGAGCAGTTTCGTAATGACATACACAACAAATATGCTGGCACAGGTCTTGGTGGTGCTATTATCAAACAATTGGTTGAGTTGATGGAAGGTACTATGTCTGTCACAAGCCAAATTGGAGTCGGAACAAAATTTATTGTTGAACTGCCATTTTCCTATGATACTTTGCCAAGTAGCACCAGTGGGTATCAAAGAATTGACGCACAAATCTCGCCAGAAAAAAAACTATCGCTTGACATGAAATCAGGTAAGCTTAAAGAAAAAAAGATATTGCTTTGTGAAGATAATCGAGTCAATCAAAGCGTAGCACTTTCAATATTAGAGATTTACGGCACAACCGCTGCGGTTGCATTCAATGGCAAAGAGGCACTTGAGATGTTGGAAAAAGAACCTTTTGATATTATTTTGATGGACATTCATATGCCTGTCATGGATGGGTATGAAGCCACGCAAGAAATCAGAAGCAGTTCCAAAAGCTACAATAACATTCCAATTATTGCAATGACTGGCAATGTAATGGAAGAAGAAATCGAAAAATGCTTAACTTTTGGAATGAATAGCCATGTAGAAAAACCAATTGACATTGAAAAACTTTATACCGTGCTTTGCAAATTACTCTTATAAGGTTGGTTAAATATTTTGCTTTAGGGAAAAGTAGAAATATAATTTTAAAATAAAGGAACTTTTTCTATAATCAAGCGTTTTATTATTTAAACAACAAAAAAAGGGAGAATGATTACAATGAAAAAGATGATTACAGCAATGATGGTTTTGGCAATATCCTTTACAACGATTCCAGCAAATACGTTTGCAAACGAAGGTGATAGTATTATCCCTATCTCGGCAGAGATTCAGATTGAGAAATTTGCTCCGTTTACTGGCAAAGTGATTGGAATTACGCAAGGCGATAAACAAATGGCAATGGTTGAGGCAACAGACGGAACTCGTATGCAATTTGTAATCACAGCGGATACCTACAAACTTGCTGATGTAAAAATTTCGCAAGGCAGCGAACTTCAATTTATTTACGATTTAAGCAAAGTCGATACATCGGGCGGCACACCAAAAGCTGATGCAGTTGTTGCATCAACCCCAGACCCAAAGGAAACTGTTTATGTGGGTCGGTTTACACAGCATCCTGTAAGCTCTGCATTAAACACATTGGTAAGCCGTGACAATTCGCTGATCATTAGAGGAACAGGTACTGAATCGCCAGTTACCCAAGATGGAAAAACTTTTTTCGGCAGTCTAGTAGACCAAAAACTTCTTGTTGTGTACTCAATCGCAACAAAGAGCTTACCTGCACAAACAACACCAACAAAAGTTGTAGTTTTGAACGATTCCGTTCAAGTTGATAACGCTGCTTCCATGCCAATTGTGGTAAACGGAACGGTTGTTGAAACAACAGGTGCATTTACAAATGATGACAATGTGATTATGGTTCCTGTGAGACCGATTGCGGCTGCACTTGGTTATGAAATCACTTGGGAGTCTGACACAAAAACAGTTCGCCTTGGCAATACAATTTCTTTCCAAGTCGGCAAAAATGAATACACCTTTGCAAAAATGGGCCCAATCAAACTACATGCACCATCGGTGATTATGAGCGAAAGAACGTATGTACCGCTAGATTTCTTCTCTGTTATCGTTAAAGCAGAACAAGTAACAGCAACCGAAGGACATATTACAATTAATATGAACGCTCAATAAAAAGTGCAAAGCCCAATGATCCTTAAACAATTGTTTAAGCTCATTGGGCTTTTGTTTGTAGAAATATTATTTTGTCTGCCAAAAGTTCCGCTTCTTCATGGTCGTGCGTAACCAAGATAATGGTTAACCCAAGCTCACTCTTTAATGTTTTGACAAGTTCGCACATCTGCATTCTCAAATCTTTATCCAGAGCACTGAATGGTTCGTCCAGTAGCAAAATATCTGGTTGATATACAAGTCCCCTTGCTAGGGACACACGCTGTTCCTGTCCGCCTGACAGTTCATGTACCTTCCGCTTTCCATAACCCGAAAGCTTCACCAAGTCGAGCATTTTTAGAACGCTGCTGTTTCTTTGTGCTCTTGGAATGTTTCGCATCTGTAAACCAAACCCCACGTTTTGCATGACGTCCATGTGCGGAAACAAAAGCGGTTTTTGAAACACCAGCGAAACATTTCTCTTTTCCGCCAGGACACCGTTTGCAAGTTTTCCGTTTATGTAAATTTCACCAGAGGTAGGTTCAATCAACCCCGCAATCATTTTTAAAATGGTTGTCTTTCCACAACCAGAAGGCCCTAAGATGGCGAGCGTCTCCCCATTTTCCAACTCAAAACTTATATCTGTTATACATGAGGTTTCCCCATATTTTTTTGTTATGTGTGATAGAGATAAACTGTTCATTTCAAACCTCCCTATTTGCTTTTACGGTTAGTTGCGAGACAAAATAAAGAAGCACAACTGGAGCAATGTAAATCATCGTGAGAGCACTCGTGATTCCGTATTCACTGCCGCTCATCATGCCAAAAAACTGTGTTGCAAGCGTTTTGACCTTGGCACCGCCAATCATGACCACAAGCAAATATTGCGACCAAACCACATTGAACGTTACGATTGCACAAACGACAAACCCACCAGTGATCTGTGGCAATGTGATATGAAAAAAAATTCGTAGCCTACTTGCCCCAAGCGTTCTGCCCAAGTCCTCATAGTCTGAATTGAATGCGGCAAAAACAGGCGTCATTCCCATTACCATATACGGTAGCGACGGAATTAACAATGCCAAGATAACGCCCAAATAATTGTCGGTCAACCCAAGCCTAACAAAAATTCCTTGTAGCCCAGTTACAAGCGAGATTGCAGGAACAACCGCAGGCAAAAGGATCAGTACCTGCACAACGGTTTTGCCCTTAAAATTTTGCGTTCCCAAAACCTTTGCAGCTGGCAGTCCAACGATTGCCGACAGAAGCGTCACAACCACCGCCAAAGCAAGTGAGGTCACAAGTGCTACCATCGTATCTTTCTGCGTAAGAACATAGTGCCACGAACGCAGTCCCCAATCTGGAATTAAGTCAGGATAAACCCAGCGGAAAGAAAACGACCACATCGTTAAAACCAACAGCGGCAACAGAACCGAAACTGCCATCACAACACAAACACAAAATCGGTAGCTTTTATACATGAATATCCACCCTCTTCTGCTTTTGTAGCATGGCTAAATACACCACAACGAGAAAAACCGTGACAACCGTAATGACATTACAAATAACCGCCGCCTCCGCTCTAGCGTTTAAGTCGGACGAAATATATTTTTCATAAGCCAACACGGCAATCGCCTTTGGGTTTGTACCAGAAAGTGCAAAAGGCACCTCAAACGAGCCAAAAGCGTAGGCAAACGTGAGTATGGACGACGAAACCATCGACGGAATCGCAAGCGGCAACAGCACATACCACCAACGACGAATTCTGTTTGCACCCAAAGTTTTAGCTACCTCGCTGTATTCATTGCCAATGGCACGAACAATGGCAAGTACTTGAATCCCAATGAATGGTACGAATTTCCAGACAAAGGAGACAATGATGCCCATACCCATCTTATCATAAACCAAAATGGGAAACGAGCTTGGTTCGCCAACCATTCCCACAGAAAATAAAACCCTCGAAGCAATACCGCTTTGTGAAAGCAACATCAAAATAACAAAGGCACTCACGATATGCGGAATAGGTTGGTTGAATCCGTATAGGAATGTAAACATTTTTCGGGAACGAAACTCACCTTGCACAACATCGCCAAGTGAAAACGAAATGATGACTGCCAGAATAAGTGAAATGAATGTGGCCAGAAACGAGAAATAAAGTGAAAACAGCAAGGACTTCAAGAAAGTTTTATTTGTGAGAACCTCAAAATAAGGCTCCACGCCAATGGAAACGTCTGGCACAATTGAGAAAAAATTAAAACTCAACAAAGCCGAATACAAAACCGCACACAGAAACAATCCAATAATAAAAAGAGAAGGTGCTAACATGAGCCAGATTTTTCTAGTTTTCATTTTGCACCTCCCCTTGCGTTAAACTATGAATTTATTTTTTCTTCCCAAAGTTCATTGATAAAAATATTCAAGTATCCCGAAACTTCTGGTTTTCTCGTTCTTTCCAGTTCATCGGGTGGTATGTACGTGCCGCTTGGCATTGCTCTATAAATGTTTTCAACCGCCGTCAAATTATTATAGTTAATCGCTGGTGCATTGCCTGTTAGCTCAAGGTTTTTCGCTTGCATTTCTGGCGTGAGAATGATGTTTGCAAGAACCATAGCCGCCGCCTTTGCCGATGAATTATACGGTATGGCAACATAATTGGTATCGGCAATTGACGTATCCATGCAATAAACCTTTGCGGTCTCTGGAAGTTGCCCTGATGTGATTGCCGAGTGGATTCCGCCGCCAGCAAGTGTAACCGAAAAATCTATTTCGCCATCGTTAAACAACTTGTTTAGTTCTCCGATTGATTTTGGATAAGTCTCTCCCTCTCGCCATAGATACGGCTCAAGTTCCGATAAATAATCCCAAGCAGGTTTTGACAGTTCAGCAAACTGTTCTTTTGTTATGGTAGGGCTGCTAAACTTTTCAAACCCACCAGAAAGCTCATAAACTGCTTGCTTGATAAATCTTGTGCCATAAAATTCTGGTGGCGCACAATAGGTAAACCGCCCTTTGTTTTCCTTGGCAAAACGCTCAAGCTCTTGAAAGTTTTTAGGCAAGTCCGACTCATTTATTTTTGCACTGTCATAAATCATTTGAAACTGTGCCGTGCCCCAAGGCGACTCATAGCCTTCCACTGCGTAACCCATGTCATTTTTAATGGACGGATCGTTCCAATTTACAAGTTCTGCACTCGGAAGTTTTTCTGCCCAGCCGCCGAATAATAATTCGCCCTGTTTCATTGTCATAAAGTTCTCTCCGTTTATCCAAATCAGGTCAACACTGCCGCCCTCATTTTTGTTCGCTTGCTTTTCGCCAGCCACTTTGTTTATTGCTTCTGATAAATTTGTCACGCCAACACGGTTGATTGTAATTCCAAATTCACTTGCGGCGGTTTGTATGTCGTTATCGACCAAACCGTTCACATTTGCATCTCCGCCCCACATATAAAAATTAACAGTTTTGCCTTTCGCTTCGGCAAGAATATCTTCCCACCCTGTGGCAAGCAGTTCATCATTATTCATAACAGCATTTTTTTTTGTACAACTTGCCAATGTGAACGTCATTACAACCAGTAATATAAACACAATAACTCTTTTCATTATTTCCTCCCATGTTTATCTCAATATTTTGAACGCATCTAAAAATCTTTGCACCGCAGTAAACGCTATTAACGCAGCAAATAAAAACCCGAGTTGTGTTGCATAGACTGGAAACAGAATGATTAACGTGAACATAATGAATCCTTCTGTTCTTTCCATAAGGCCTGCTTGATACCGAAAACTCTTTTTGCCTGTGTTTTCAGCAAGTGCCCCTGTCGTTAAAAATATCGTCATAGAAATAATGATGGACACAGACAAAATAACCATGGCAAGAGCAGCGTCTTGAAAACGCAATGCGATTGCAATGATTATTGAAACCTCCACCATTCTGTCAAACAAAATATCCATAAGTGTCCCAAGCTTTGTGGAACGATTCATTCGTCTTGCCATGTTTCCGTCCACTGCATCTAAATAACCAGAAAACCACAGAGCAGCAACCGATAACACTTCGAATCCAAAATAGAACAATACCGCCGCAAGTATACCCGTAACCATAGCGATTACTGTCACCTGTGTGGGCGTCATTCCCAAGTTCACAAAAAATTTCGCACCCATATCAAATATAAATTCTACTTTTTTTCTCGCTCGTGTATCTAACATTGCTACTCCTTTTAAAGCTGTTTTTCTTTTTTTGTTTTTCTGTTCTTAAATATGCTTCTCAAAATAAACGCAAGAAAAAACAATGCAAATATAATGAGCAGTGAAGTTACAAAAAGTTTTGTGCCACCTGTGAGCATTCCACCAACATAAGAATAAATAATGGTTGCTGGTAATTGCCCAACCCCTGTTGCCACAAAGAACGCAAGAAAACTCATGGACGTAAGCCCAGCCGCATAACTGACAATATCAAACGACATAAATGGAAGCAACCTTGCAATCAAGATGGAATACGCACCGTATTTGTCAAAAAATTTATCGATTTCCGATAGTCCCGCTTTTGTTGTAAATTTTTCTGCAACGCCACGGCCAAAAAGTTTTGAGATGTAAAAACATAAAGCCGCACCAGCCATAGCACCTGACCAAGACAATATAGCACCTTGCCACCACCCAAACAGATTTGCGTTTGCAAACGTGATTAAAAAAGCCGGAAGTGGTGCCATCACCGATTGAAACATCATCAAAAGAAATGAAACAACCATGGCGTATACGCCGTATGAATTAATAAATTCTTTAATTAAATGTGTGTCGCCCGATGCAAACATTTTAATGATGTCTCCCACCATTTTATTCACACTCGGAATCAACACATAAGCCAACACCAAAGCTATTATAACAAATGCTGTAATAATTTGTAACCATTTTTTATTTTTCATTGGTTTTACTATCCACCTTTTTAGTCATGATTATAATAAGACCGATTGCCAAGAGCAGAACTACCGCATAGTTTATGGTTGCAAATTTTATATGCGTAATCCCAAGCCCCTCTCTTATGATTGAGGCTGGCACAGCCATCAGGCTTTTGCCGCCCAAAATAAAAAGAGATGCCACGAAACAAACAAGCAAATTAAAAAGTGTCATAATTTTATTTCTATTCGTAATTGCACTTTTGTTTTTTGAAAGAACATAAAACAAAAGGCATAAAACTATAGTGAATATCGGCACCAAAATGCCGATATTCATTCTCATCTCAAGCCACACATTTTTAAATCCAATAAAGGAAAAAACGAAAGCAAGTATAATACTATTATAGAAAATCAAAAATTTCTTTGTCATTACCTACGCCCTTTTTTTGAATATTACATTCACTTTTGTGCCGTCCGCTGGAAGAACATCGTCTTTTCCAAAAAACTGAATGCTTTCTGATGCACCTGTCTCATAAGACGCATTACTTGTGATACCTACCGCACAACTGTCGAGGCAAAGAATACAGCCTGTGTTTTTAGCCTTTGCGTTCTCGAGGTTTCCGCCAAAGCGAACGTCCATGGTTCTTTCTTCGCTTGCCTTGATTATATCAGCAAAAGGAATCTCGCCGTTTGAACCTTCCCAAGAAACAAAAACGTCGAGTGCTTCCCCTTCTACGCTAACAGCTTTTTTCATATCTTCCATTGTTAACTTGTTGCTAGGAACAAAACCAACTGCTTCTAGTGCATTGTAAAATTCAAATTGGCTACCAAGACCTCTTAGTACCGCTTTTTCACCGTTGCTACCATCTTTAAAAACAACACCGTGTCTGGTTGGCTCTGTAAAATACTTTGCATTTACTTCTGTAACTACTGTTACTTCTTTCTTTTCCATGTCAACGATAATATTAGGGTCTGCACTCACGTATGCTGGTGCTGGTGCTTCTGCTGCTGGAGCAGGTGCTGCTGTTGCTGGTGCCTCTGTTGCTGGTGCTTCTGCCACTGGTGCTTCTACTGGAGCATTGCTGCTTACTGCTTTTTGGCAACCTGCAAACAATGCCATTGATGTACATAAAACCATGAGTGTTACTGCAATTCTTCTTTTCATTTTTAAGTCTCCTTAGATTTTGGTTTATTGTGTTACATCTATTACATCTGAACCTTTTGTAAAATCACGTTTCAGATTAATATTCTTCTTTTTGGCAATCGCCTTTGGAATAAGCGAAATGGCGAAAAAAATAATTCCAGCCACTGCAAACTGAAATAGAAGTTTGAGAGAAAAACCGTTAACTACAATCTCCGACGCCAAAAATGCATAAACAAACGATGCCGGAATCATGGTAACAAATGAAACAATGGTGAACACGCCCGCAGACATCGGCGTGAGTGCGTATGCATAACTTTGAATCGCAAAAGGAAAGACCGGCACAAGCCTTGTGAGAACCAAGAAACTGATTCCGTTTTCACGCACGCCGCCCTCAATTTTCTTAAAAACCGCATTCGCGCCAAACTTTTTAACAACAAAGTCCCGAGCGATGTATTTACCAATTACAAATGATATGTACGAGCCGATAGTGGCTCCAATTACCGTTAAGCTACCTCCCACCAATCCGCCATACGTGATGCCGGCAATGATTGCTAGGAACTGCCCCGGTAAAAGAAAAACCGAGACCAAGATGGATATTACAATAAAAGCGAAGTATCCTATAAAACCTAAGCCGACAAACCATTCTTGCATCAACTCAACATCAGCCAAAATTTCTGTGATCCCAAATTTTTGGCACATAAAAATCACACAACAAATTATGATTATAGCGACAACCGTTTTCTTCACGCTTTCACCTTTAGCTTTCTACATTTTACTGATCAATCGCTTCGACTTATATCTGTTGATCCAAGCGTTTACAGGAGATGACAACACGTTTGTTGGTGGAACACTGTTTTCGTT
>JAVBKL010000174.1:0-3975 GCA_031554055.1 Eubacteriales bacterium
AGGCTTTGATGGATATTTCTCTATTCCAAAATGTTCCCTGTAAAAATCTATTTTGCTCGCAAAATAAACCATCATATCTGCAAGTTCCGTCATACCACTTGCAACCGAACCCATAACCAAAATTAGTACATCAACTAAATTGTGCTCAACGTATCCTGCATGCCTCATATCTTTTATTTGCGAAAATTTCTTTCGAATCTCTTCCATCTTCAATCCCCTCCACCATCAGTTTATCATAACTTGGGGAGTTTGAGAAATTTATGAAACGAACGTGGGGGATTATGTGAAAACCATTTGTGCATAGCATAAATGGTGAAATGCGAAGAAAATGCAAAGCATTTTTGTAGCGTTTCATCGGTCTGTTTCGTGTGGTGATAGCCATAAAAAAAACAGATCGATGAAGTATTTTTTGGACGATACAGACAAGAAATACTTTGTTATCTTTGGCGTTGATTATTCGTCCAAATTGTATTAAAATAAAAATAGCGGTAAAAGAAAAAATAAGAAAGGCAGTTTTGGAATGGCTGAACGTAAAACAGACGAACAAAAATTGCAAGAGCTTCAAAAGAAAATGGAGCAGTTAAAGGAGCAAGAAAAAGAGATTAAGGCAAGAGCAAACAAAAAAGCAATTTCAGAGAAAAAACGCCGACTATATCAGATAGGTGTACTTGCTGAAAAGTATTTTAATTGTTCAAATATCGAACCTACCGACTTTGAAAATATTTTGAAAAACTTGGTGCAAATAGAACAGGTTAAAAATATAATTTGTACGAATAATTTGCCTACAGGTGATGCAAATGGACAAGAACAAAGAGGACAATAGAACTTATGAAGAAATTAAAGCTGATTGGAGAAAAACGGTTTCTATTTAGGGCATTTAATGACAGATGATGAAAGTCGAGAAGCACAAAAATATATAGATACTATTAATGAAAAAATCAGAAAAAAAGAGCAAAAAAAGTATGCAAAAGAATGGCCAAATAAACCCTCTGGAGAAAGCATTTATAAAAACCTCAGCGCCCTAAATTTAAAGAATACGGAAATATTCCCGCTACATGACTTAGATCACCCTAGTTGGGAAAAGATATTTCGTAACTGAATACACAAAATATTTTATAGCCGATACTTTTTTCACAGGTGTCGGCTATTTCACGGTCACAGCTTTCAAGGGGTAATCCTGTGATTCGATAAAAAAAACTACTGCAAAATTTTAATTTTGCAGTAGTTTTTTACTTTTGGAAACTACATATTGTTAAATACTAGTTGGCAATTGTGAAGGATGAATTCACATTAACATCACCACTTGGAGTTGTTAATGTGATAACAACATTTACAGTGCCATTTGCCCAAGTATTAATGACACCAGTACCAGCAAGAGTTACCTTATCAACTGTAAGTGTACCGTTCGTTGCTATTAGAGTGGCTGGTGCCCATGTCCTAACAGTAGAAGTGCTGTCTGTTAATTTGACTTCCTTAATAGCAGTTGCGGTGCCCTTATTCAGGTTAAATACGACATTGACTTTAGCAGCCTTTGAGTACGTGCCACCCGTTACACTTGTTACTGAAGCGCCGCCACCGCCACCGCCGCCTGCATTTTCAGCAGAAGTAACGCCGATAGTATTGTGAGCGCCAACTGTGAATAAACCAGCTGTTGATAAATACTGGTAAGCAACATCAGACATACCTTTGATGTCATATATCAGTTGCGTATCAATATCGCCATCTGCCCAATCAGCATTTGGATTGAGCACACCATTAAAAGCAAAAGCAGCGTAGTTCTTTGTTGGAGCAGTGCCTAAGCCTGTCATTGTAGTGACACTACCATCTACGTCATAAGCTGCTTTATCCAAAGCAAAACTTACTCTTGCTGCGGCAGAACTTGCGTGTTCTGGTGCAACAGTCGCCATTAATGCAGTATTGGTTGCAAAAGTGCCGTGTCCTAAAGTGAAATCAAATGCAGGTGCAGTAGTAGCTGCGCCACTAACAACAATACCACCAGCAGTTACCAAAGGTACTAATGAAAGAAACGCTTCCTTGGTTGTTTTTGTCAAGTCATTAGTAGTAACAGCTGATGCAGACGATTTCAATACAACACCAGCGGTACTAATGCCAGCCGAAGAAACAGTCGCTTTAACAGCAAAGACAATAGGAATGTTGCTCATATTTATAACTGCAAGATCCCCATTTGCACTAATTTGAGATTTTGCGGCAATTGGTGCAAGCATAAATGGATCCAGTTGTGTCTTGTTAGCTGTTGGTAAAATCATGTCTAACACTGGGTCCTTGACCTCAGATGGCATATCAATTGCTGCTTGCTCACCTAAGCTCGCTACAGTTGCAGCAAATACGTTTGTGGAAGCTGCAACGGTCATTGCCATTGTTATTGCAAAAATGCGTTTTTTTAAAGTCCTTTTCATGTTGTTTTCCTCCCTGGGGTTTAGATTTGGTTTGATTTGTAACAAATATATGTAATTCCCAAAAGCCTAGTTCTTAACAATAATACTTACATTAACCGAGACATTATCTACTATTTCATTTTTGTCATCTAGCATATTGTATTTGCAAACCGTTTCATATGTGCCAGCTGCTAGTTGCTTATCCAAGATGACTTCTTTAATTGCAGAGCCGACGGGTATTACAGTCGACGTATAAATAATCTCGCCGGTATCTGGCAGTGTTATTTCAAAAAAGAAAGGAAACTGATTGCTTTCAGAATTTTGAACCGTTGCATCTGATGACGCCACATCGCCAGATGCAAAATTCCAAGTTGTGTTCATCTTCATTCGGAACATGCCTTGGTTAACTTTCTCTGCCCGCTCTTTTTGAATTTGCTCCAAGTTATCCTTATTGATCACATAGCTTTTTTTAGGTTCGGCAACGGCTAACGGCTCGACCTTCTGATTTTGCACAATCAGGTAAACAACAGCGCCTAGCGCGCCCAAAATTAAAACTATACCAACAATCATAATAACTTGCGTTGTGTTAAGACCATTTTTTTTGGTTTTTGAAGAGCTGTCATTGCGTTCATCTGACATTTTTCTTACATCCCTCCCTACGTCTCTACTCCATTATCGTCAAGGATATTTATAAACTTAATGGTTTTTTTACATGTATTCAGCTCATTTTTATTTTTATGTGTGTTACGAGCCTATGTTTTGTTGACGATACGACTGTAAACGAACCAATATTATGTTAGAAAAGCGAGGTTGTTATGTTTTGGAAAAAAATATCGTGTGGCAAACTAGCAAGGTAAGTTATGATGACAGATGTGCTGTTTTAAAGCAAAGAGGGCTTGTTGTTTGGTTTACAGGGTTATCGGGCGCTGGCAAGTCAACCATTGCCATCGAGGTTGAAAAATACTTAAATCATCATCAAAAAGCTGTATACCTGCTGGATGGGGACAATATTCGTCATGGCATCAATTCAGACTTAGGGTTTACCGATGTGGATAGAAACGAAAATATCCGTAGGGTAACTGAAATAGCGTCTTTGTTTAAAGATGCTGGTATCATTGCTTTGGTTTCTTTTATTACACCGTTTGAGGCAATGCGGGTGTTTGCACAAGAAAAAATCGGGCAAGAAAATTTAGTTCTTGTATATGTAAAGGCAGATTTGTCCGCCTGTATAGCCCGCGACCCAAAGGGGCTATATAAAAAAAATATACGTGATTTTACGGGTATATCCTCAGAATATCAGCCTCCAAAAAATCCTGATCTCACCTTAGATACTGAGCTTTATAGCATTTCCGAATGTGCCTTTATGGTGACGGAGTATATAAAATCAAAATTTGGACCCACCGTCTAATCCTCAAAAACTCACCAAAACTCACCTTTAAAGTTATCCACAATTTGCTGTAAAAAATGCTCAAAAAACCCCCTAAAAAGCGCTATCAAAACCGTACCAAAACTCACAGTTGGGGGTTTAAAACCCGCATAAACACTGGATTTGCGGAGGCCCTAAATATTTAAAATATTT
>JAVBKL010000078.1:0-7207 GCA_031554055.1 Eubacteriales bacterium
TTGTATAATGAGAGAGAGCAGGCGAAGCCTGCTCTCTCTCATTATCATTCCTAGAAAAATAAAAATTCAAAACCTTGCTCTATGTCCCCATCCTCACCCAAGTCCTATATAGCTGATTATAGAATTTTTTATCTGATTTACATTTAGTGAAATGCTTACCTGCGAAATATTGGTTATGCAATTTTATTCTCCAGTTAGGCGAAAATATCACCTCTGATTTTAACGAATTATGTTGAACTTGCTACGTTGCCAGCCACAATTTTATAAGTTTTTTTGTCAAGTGCTTTAATGCTTATGTAATAAGGATAATAAACAGGTTTGGTCAAAATCGAAAAAATCTCTCCATAATTGATATGTTTATTTTGAATGATAACTTTCAAAATATTAGTAAAGACAACAAGGATAGCTTTTGCAGATATCAACAAAAGCTATAATCTATATTTGAATTTAATAAAATATTGACACCATATATGACACCGTGATAATATAAATGTGAGGTGATAAGTTTTGTCAAAGTGGGATAAATTATTATCGAAAATTACTGCACTTTCAAAAGACGTTCGTTTTAATGAACTACAAAAGATTTTAGAAGGCTATGGTTATGAAATGAAAGCACCTAGAAGTGGAAGCAGTCATTATACTTTTAGAAAAGCTGGTAAAATGCCTGTCACAATTCCGAAAGACGAACCGATTAACATTGCGTATGTTAAAATAGTTAGAGATATTATAGTTAGCGAGGAGGAATAATTTTGAAAGATATCAACTACTATATGAACTTAAATTATAAAATGGAAATTGTCAGAGATGAAAATGAGGGTGGATATGCTGTATCATTTCCAGAACTTCAAGGGTGTGTTACGTGTGCTGATACCATAGAACAAGCTATAAAAATGGCTGAAAGTGCTAAAAAAGAATGGATAACTGCTTGTTTAGAAGATGGTATCGAAATTCCTTCTCCGCTAGAGGATAAAAATTACTCAGGTCAATTTAAGCTCAGGATACCAAAATCACTTCACCGCTCTTTGGCTGAACACTCTGAAAAAGAAGGAGTTTCTATGAACCAATATTGTGTATATCTGTTATCAAAGAGCGATTCAATTTTTAGCAACGGAAACAATGACGTTTTGATAAACAAATGAAATGTATCGTCAGTAATTGCTTTTATAGAGTATAAGCGTACAGGTGCGGGGATTAAGTTGTAGGTAGTTTTTAAATAGTTATGGGATACCTTGAATATGGGTATCCTGTTTTTGTATAAAATCGTTGTAGAATTTCGGGAAACACTGTGCAATCGATTGTAACCCTGTATAGTAAACTTATTCGTTGTATGGATAGAATGATAAGTTTGCGAAGAAAACTCACCCACAAGGTTTTTATAAATGACAGGGAAAAAGCAAATATTTATTTTCATAGGGCGAACTATACGAAGTTATGGGGGAATTTATGTATTTGGATGGGATGCAGATAAACAATTGGGCAATAAAATCTTTTCAAACAAAGCAATATGCTGAAGCTTTTCTTGCTGGCGAATTATATATGAAAGAAAGCGGTTTTTTTCGTAAACTTGATGACAGTTTTCGAGGAGACAAATACGACTCAAAAGGAATATTTGATAGTAAACTAAAGTTTGAATTTAATAACGGTGTAAATAAACTTATGTTTATAGATGGGAAAGCAACGAATGGTGATATTTACATTGATGATATTACTTTTGGCTTTAGTGAAGATAATAAAATACCTATCTTATGTCAGGCTATCCTAGATTCAGGCAATCTTGTTTGCATTTCAAATGGGAAGTACACACTCAATAAACAATTTACAGTTGAAATGAATAAGTTTGGTAAGTATTTTGTTTTATTTTCGATAGATGAACTTATCTATAAACTTACTAATTTTGTCCGAGATAGAAAATTAAACATTAAGTATGGCAAAATAGTATATAAACAGATAGCGAAAAGAAACCCATTTGAAGATTATAATTCTGATATTTATGAACCCTTTTTCATTAAAGATTCAAGTTACAGAAATCAAAATGAATTTAGAATAATTATTGATAACAATAACCACACATTAGTTTCAGCTATATCAGATTATTACATAGCTAATATTGACAAACTAGAATATGCTTGTATCCTTGGAACTCTTGATGACTTAATTATTTCAGTTGTATAATTATGATTATGTTACTGATTATCCATAAAATTCACTACTGATGAGTGTCTATTTCATTACGTGTTTTTTTATGCCACAGCAAGCGAGTATTATTTCCCCAAAAAAAGCAATACTAACGCTATTCTAAAAACGAAAGGAGTTGATGCCCATGCAAACTATAACTGAGAGAATACCTAATCGCTTGATAATCGAAAAATCTCCTTATTTACTCCAACACGCCTATAATCCTGTGGATTGGTGGCCTTGGTGCGATGAAGCATTTGCGAAAGCAAAAGCAGAAGATAAACCGATTTTCCTCTCCATTGGTTACTCCACTTGCCATTGGTGTCACGTTATGGCACATGAGTCTTTTGAAGACGATGAAGTTGCGGCGTATCTGAACGAGCATTTTATTTCAATAAAGGTAGACCGTGAAGAGCGGCCAGACGTTGACCATGTTTATATGACAGCTTGCACCGCACTCACAGGGAGTGGCGGTTGGCCGTTGACCGTGTTTTTGACGCATGAACGCAATCCGTTTTTTGCGGGGACGTATTATCCGAAAGAGAATAAATATGGACGAATTGGGTTTTTGGATTTGCTGGAACGCATTAATAATACTTGGGTTAGCAATCGAGAGAATGTGGAGCAATCCTCAAAGAACATTGCCTTGCATATCAATGAGAAGCCTCGAGATGTTCATAGTTTTGAAGAAGAGCTGCCATTTAAAGTGGCGGAAACGGTGATGGCGACCTACGATGAGAAGTATGGCGGATTCGGGCAAGAGCCGAAGTTTCCGTCGCCGCACAATTTGATGTTTTTAATGCGGGCGGCTCATTTGGGTCGTGAGAATAAAAAAATTTGGAGAGCGGTCAAAGGCACGTTATCTGCAATGGCTCGAGGTGGTATTCGTGATCATATTGGTGGAGGTTTCTGCCGGTATTCTACTGATAGGAAGTGGCTTGCTCCGCATTTTGAGAAAATGCTTTATGACAATGCCCTTCTTTGTATGGCATACACGGAGTTTTGGCAGAAAAGCGGTGAGCTTGATGGAATTGTGCATGAGATAATTGCTTATGTAAATCGGGAAATGAAAACGGTTGACGGTTGTTTTTATACAGCACAAGATGCGGACAGTGAAGGTGTGGAAGGCAAATTTTATTGCTTTGTGCCAAGTGAAATTGCGGAAATTCTTGGAAAGTCGGACGGGCAAAAATTTTGCAAGCTATATGATATTACTGATAAGGGAAATTTTGAAGGCACGAACATACCGAATTTAATTGAGGGTGATTTGGAGACTTCGAATTCTGAATTTGCAAAGGCTTGCATACAAAAGCTTTATGAAGCACGAAAAAAACGAATTGCACCGATTACTGACAACAAAGTCTTGCTAACGAGCAATTCGCTCATGGTGGTTGCACTGGCAAGGGCTGGTTTTGCTTTTAAGAATAATGAGTACATTGAATCCGGAAAGAAGTGCCTAGACTTTTTGCTTACAAAACTATGCAGTGCAAGGTTGCTTGCAGTTTGGGACGGCGAGAAAGCGTCGCAACCCGCAACCCTTGATGCATATTCGTATTTGATATGGGCGGCTCTTGAAGTTTATCAAAGTACGCACGAAGAGAAGTATCTGGATACAGCGATAAAAGTTCATGCCGATATGGTTCGAATGTTTTCGAGTGAAGACGGCGGTTTGTATTTTACAGCAAGCGATGTAACAGATATACCTGTTAGAGGTATAAACTCGTATGACGGTGCAACACCATCGGGGCAGTCCGTTTCCGCACACAATATGCTAAAGCTTTGGCATATTACAGGCGATGATGCGTATGAAACCCAATTTAAGAAGCTGGTTGATAGTTTATCGGAAAGCTTGGTTACTGCTCCCACTGGTCATGCTTGGTTGCTTGCGGCGATTTTATATTCGCAAAGCGGAGGCATCGATGTGAAGATTCACAAGGGCAAAGGGTTTCATGAGATGCTTGATTCTTTGCGTGGGTTTAGTCCGTATATGTGTATTAAAATTGAAAGCGAGAAAGATATTGCAACGGCGTATGTTTGTAAGGATATGTCGTGTCAGGGTCCGATTACTGATGCAAAAAATCTAAAGAAATTTGTATTTGATTAAGTGGGACATTAAAAATGGGGGCGACTCGAACTCGCCCCCACTTTATTAATTCTTTTGGGTTCTTCTTAGTACCGCTGCAATCCACTCGGGTGCGTAGGAAGATGTGCAGCCCTTTGGTACTGGTCTGTCGTCGATTTTCCCTATTTTTTCTGCAATTGCAATGGCTCTTTCTCGCAGTTCGTCGTGTCTTACTGCAATCTCCACAAGGCAACGGTTCATTGCTTCTTGCTTTAACTTCTGTGCATCTTTCATTTCTCGCTCGATAATATCGTACAGTCCATTCAAGTCTAGTTTTTCTTTTTTGTCCATGACGGCATAAATATATAAGTTCCAGCCGAGTCTGCCGAGAAGTTCGTCCTCGAGTTTTGATAATTTTTCTCGCAAAGCCAAGTTATGATCACTTAAATACATAACGTTATAGTTAAATTCGTCTCGTAGCTGAATGAATGTGACTGGGTTAATCATATTCATGATTTCGTTTTCTGATAATCGTTTGGCGTCAATAATCATGGTGGCAAGCATCATCGCTTCAAAATTATTTGTGACCCAAAGTTTGAGTGCCAACTCGTGATCAATTTTTATTTTTTTAGCAAGTGCTCGCAAGTCGCCAAGTTTTACGCCATAAGCATTTTCATTCGAGCCATGAGAAATGTACATTTTTTTGGTTTTCTCGTTTCCACTTTCTTCGAGTTTTAGAATTGCTTCTTCAAATGTCATTGCTTCCCCTCCTCTCATTTTGTTTTAGATTTCTATATTTTTGAAAGACTCTTGGCTTACAGTATTGATCACTTTCCAAAGTATCAGGATGGCTATAAAAACGACTGCACTTACGACAAATGAAAAGTCAACAAAGTTTTGAATTTTCAGAAACGCATAAATGAATGCGGGGATTCCAACTGAAATCCAATTGATGGCGAGAGATAAAAGAACACTTAGCCCTCGCTTAATTGGCTGAACTTCGGAAACCCAATCCAACCTTGGAAACAACAGGTTTGCAAAAATTCCCACTAAAGCTGAAAATATAGCGTAGGCTGTAAGAAAAACGGCAAACGCAAAACATTCCAGAGGCTTCATGCTCATTCCAAAACCAAGCAGAACTGAACTGACCACAACAAACGGAATCGTAATGGTTAAGTTTACCAACACTTTTGACAACACAATATCCGAAAACCGAACTGGAAAAGTCTTGAGCAACCCAAACATTTTTCCTTCAAGAGAGATGGACGGTGCCGTTGTGCAGCACACTGCAACACAAGCCGTGCAAAATATCGTTGTGACTGGCAACACAAACTTAGAAATCTCAGGTACATCTAACATTTGCGCCACTGCTTTGTCACCGAAAAAGACAATGCTAATGATATAAACCAATGCGAGCACAACACCGAGTGCTGTATTGAGTACATAAATGTAAGATGAAAAATAGCACCTCAGTTCTTTCTGATACAAAGCGATTAAGGCGGACGATGGTTTTAAGCTTGTAAACTCATATTTTTTGTTTTTAGGAAACTCCCTAATTTGCGAATTAATCCGCTTGAAATTATTTGAAAACACTTGGACGATTACAAAGGCAAGTAAAAAATATAGACCAATGTATGCTGCCGCACCAAAGAGTTTGCCATAGACAATTGCGTCTAAGAACCAAACAAGCGGAAAGAAAAATTTAAAATATTGGTCGGCACGGATGAGTGCGTCTCCGATTACTTCCGCATTGATTGATTGCAAATAATGATTGGCAACCATAATGCCTATCACAAACGAAAACGAAAGTACAATCTGCATAAATTTATAATTTTGAGATGTAAGTGATAATTTTAAAATTGCGATGGACGCAATGATTCCCAACGTGATTGGAATGACAGGCAACAATAAAATCATCAAAATAGCAAAAAACAGATTTAGTTTTAAGTAAAACATATAAACGACAACCGCTGGGGCACACACAATCGTTGTATTGATGAGATTTGACACATACAACGATGTGAGTTTATAAATGAAAATGCTTTGCGTTTTTATGGGCATGGAAAAAAGAAAATCAAAGTCCTTGGCACCAAACAAATACCCTTGCGATTTATAAATGCTTGTCACAAAACAAACCACATTCGCAATGGCAAATGATGCTGATAAAATGATGTCCATTCTGCCAAGAGTATTGAGTTGCCCTGCTAGCAAATTATAATACACAAACAATCCTGTGAGTATCGAGCCAAGCACAATTAAAAAGATTATGATTGTAAAGAAAAAACTTTTGGTTGCTCTAAAACGATTAAAAAAACCAATCGCATTTGCTTTTAACAAAGAAAGTATCATCTGTCTATCAACTCCAAAAAGAATTGTTCAAGCGACTGGTCGCCAACAATTTTTTCAGTGTATCCACTAACTACGACTTGTCCGTCTTTGATGATGGCAATTTTGTTGCAAAGTTTTTCGGCTACTTCGAGTACATGGGTTGAAAAGAAAACAGCCGAGCCTTCGCTGCAAATTTTCCGCATGAGTTCTTTTAGCGTGTGGCTTGCCTTTGGGTCAAGTCCAGTAAAAGGCTCGTCTAAAATTAACAATTTTGGTTTATGCATGAGTGCAGAAATCAGTGCGAGTTTCTGCTTCATGCCATGCGAGTACGACGAAATTAAATCGCCCAAGTTTGCTGTGAGTTCAAAGCTGTCGCTCAAGGTTTTTATTTCTTGCTCACGAGAATTTTTGTCCATGCCAAAAATATCTGCAACCAAACTAAGATACTGTATCCCTTTTAAATTTTCATAAAGGTCGGGGTTGTCTGGAATATACGCCATGCTCCTTTTGCATTCGACTGGGTTGTCTTTAATTGATTTGCCGTCAATGACGATACGACCTTCCGAAAATTCGAGTATTCCGCTTACACATTTTATGGTTGTGGTTTTTCCGGCACCGTTATGTCCAATAAAACCGTAAATA
>JAVBKL010000059.1:0-7053 GCA_031554055.1 Eubacteriales bacterium
AGGCAACCGCTGGTAAAAGTACACAGCCTACCGTCCACATAATCTTTTTTACGGACACTTCGTCACGCAAATGCGGAGATGAGGAAACGGTCAACATATTATCCATTCAAATCAACTCACATTCTTTTTAATTTCTAAATCTAATGCATTACAATTATAAATCTAATGTAATAAACTTTTATTTAAATGTAACGTTCATATTTTTCATATAACGAATATATTGAACAATATTTCGTTTTGCTGGACAAACATAAACACATGAACCACATTCCATGCAATCAAGAAGATTGTATTCTTCTTTTGCATCTTTGTAGAATTTTCTTTCGCCCAAAATGCTTAACATACTTGGAACAAGACCCATTGGGCAAGCTTCTACGCAGCGTCCACAACGAATGCAGTTAGATTCTTCAAAAAACTGAGTTTCTTTTTTGGATAACGCTAAAATTCCGCCGCTTCCTTTAATGGCAGGAACTTCGGCTGTTGGTTGTGCAAATCCCATCATAGGGCCACCAGCTAAAATTTTGCCTGGCGTTTCGCTATAACCACCGCACTGGTCAATCATATACTGGAAAGTAGTTCCGATTCTAAATAAAACATTTTTAGGTGTTTTAATCGCTGAACCAGAAACCGTACACACTCTTTCAATGAGGGGAATGCCTTTTACAACTGCATCGTAAACCGCTTTCATTGTAGCAACGTTGTGAACAACGGCTCCAACATCTGCCGGTAATTTTCCAGATGGAACTTCACGACCAGTGATTGCCTTAATCAACATTTTTTCCGCACCTTGAGGGTACTTGGTAGGAAGTGCTATTACTTCGATGTTGGTACCCGCACAATGCTCTTTCATTTTTGCAACAGCTTCTGGCTTGTTGTCTTCAATACCGATGCAAGCTTTTTTGATGTTTAACATTTTAATGACGATTTTCATACCTGTGATAACATCTTGACCTTGTTCGATTAACAATCTATAGTCAGCAGTCAAGTAAGGTTCGCATTCTGCACCATTTAAAATAAATGTATCAATTGTTTTGTCTTTCGGTGGAGAAAGCTTGACATGAGCCGGAAAAGTTGCACCACCCATACCTACAACGCCACCCGCCAAAATTGCATTGGTGAGTTGCTCTGTATTCATTGCGTTCCAGTCACGATTAAGCGGAAGACCTTCTGCCCACTCGTCGTTGCCGTCGTTTTCAATTTCAATACACGTAGCTCTGCCGGAACCTGGATGTGCAAATTCGCCAATTGACACAACTTTGCCCGAAATAGATGCGTGTACGTTCGCAGAAACAAAGCCTTTTACTTCTGCAATTAATTGTCCTTTTTTTACCAAGTCATTGACCTTTACTATTGGTGATGCTTCTGCACCAATATGTTGACGAAGAGGTATATAGACCTTTTCAGGCAAAGGCAATACTTCGATAGGTTTGGAAGCGGTAAATGTTTTGCCGTCGTTTGGATGCACGCCGCCACCAAATAAAGATTTGCTACTCATATTGTTCCCTCCTTAAAATATGTTATATTTTTGATGCCAAAAAAACAAAATGGTGTAATACAAACTGCTAAATAACCTCTAGCAGAACAGGTTTAGGGTTATTAATCCCCAATCGCTTGTCAAAAAATCTAATTAACAATCCCGACACAAGCAAGCCGACTATAATCCCAACCCAAAACGGAACAGCAATCGCTAAAGCAATTTGTGCAAAAACAAACAGCAGCACGAGAGGCATAAAAAAAACAATAAATGCAGACAAAATCATTTTTTGTTCAGAAACTCTATACCTAACTTTGTCTCCAACTTTTGCCTGAATGTTATTGATTGCGTCAACGAATTGCACATTATCACCGGGGCAAGCTCCACAACTACTGCATTCATTATGTCTTCCGACTTTTATTTTGGCAGTCGTTCCGTCAACTTCAATTACAAATCCCTCTTCAACCTTCATATAAACTCCCCCCTTTTTAACGTTGACTCATAGATTTTAAATGAATACTGAGAAAAAAGCAACTGTTTTTGAGAATTGAATTATGAAAATACTGGCGAATAATGATTATTATTATCATTATTTGTTGCACACCATTTTATATCGGTAATTTTTTTTAAAACTTTAGCTTTTATTATAAATATTCCAAAAACTATATTTTTTCTTTTTAAAAAATATACAAGTAGCACAATTTTTTGCCAAATTTTTAACAAACACAAAATTAATTTTTTATTTTTGCGTTTTCATTTATACTATGCAGAAATTTTAAAAATAGTAAAACGACTTTCTATCTAATTCTATTTTAAAGTTGCATTCTTCCGTCAAAATTCCAATCATCACTTGCATCAAGTGGAAACTTAATTAGCTTTTGGTCACGTTGCGAACGATAAATGGCTGTGAATAGTTCCACACTTCTCCTACCCTCTTCAAGCGTGATAAGTGGCTCCCTATCGTTTTCAATCGCATCCAGAAAATCTTGCAGTTGCCTTGTGAAAAATTCGATGGACGCATTTGGTTTGTTAAAAAGTTCTGCGTCTTGTTGTTTCCACATTTCAAGATTTTGCCCTTCACCGTTTATTGTCCACACGTCATTGCAAGGCGGTTCTTTTATTTCAGAAACCCCAGCGATAAACATAGCTCCACCATCTGTTTGTACGCCGATTGTGGCACCGTTTTCTCCGTGAATGTGTACGTTTCCATACAGTGCTGGGTTCTGCGAATTACTCACGGTAATCGTGCCGAGACCACCGTTCTTAAACCGAACAACTGCAACCGCTGTGTCTTCTACTTCAAGTTCTGGGTGGTTTAGTGTTCCCCACATTCCATAAACTTCCGAAACTTCCCCCATGTACCAAAGCAATAAATCAAGTTGATGTGGCGACTGGTTCACCAAAACACCACCGCCCTCATTTTTCCATGTGCCACGCCAAGGGTCGCTTTTGTAGTATTCCATATCTCGATAACCGTACAAACTTGCTGTGCCAAGGATTGTTCGGCCAATTTTTCCGTCTTTTATCGCTTCGTGTACTCTCATGGACGATGGATAAAATCTTCTCTGGTAAATCGTTGCACCTTTCACTTTTGCTTCTCTTGCTGCATTGATTATGGCATCACAATCTCCAAGCGTTATGCCGAGCGGTTTTTCAATCGCAATATGAAGTCCAAGCCTTGCCGCTTCAACCGCAAGCTCACGGTGTGCGGGGTGTGGCGTGCAAATACTGACGGCCTCAACGTCTGTTTCTTTTACCATTTGCTCAAGATTATCGAAAGCTTTGATTCCATATTGTTTCGCAAATTCCTCTGCCCTTGGCAGTTTCCAGTTGAAAGCAGCAACAAGTTCGCTATTTTTGCAATTCCTATACGCTTTTGCATGGTAGTGTCCGATTTTTCCACAACCGATGATTCCAGTTTTAATTTTTCTCATGTTAATCGCCTCTCCTTTACGGTTCAAGCACAATTTTATAAACAACAGCCAGCGGCTCAATCACCGAAGACTTGCAAAAATTAAACAAGGCACCCCCACTTTTTTGTGAAGGCACCTCGTAATATTATTTTGTGAACGGCATTCCAAAATTGCTTTTCTGGCTTTGTACCGTCATGGCACTATAGTATGAAGCTTTTTCAAGTTGATTTGCCATTTCTTTTATACGTTCCGCATATCCGGACTTCGCAGCAAAAACTTTCTCAAGCGAACCGTCTTCTGCCGATTTCTTAATTTGCTCGGAATCAATTTTCAAACGCCCATCACTTTGCATGGAAATTCCCACTTTGCCAAGTGTCGGGCTGTAAGCCAAATTCATGTTATAAATATTTTCGGCAAGCCTATTCGCTCGACCCATCGGAGTTGAAATTCCAATAGACGTACCTTCAATAACCGAATTTAAAGTGTCTACGGTTTTACCAACAACATTAAGGCTACCAGTTATGTCTCTTGAAAAATCAACGCTTGCGCTTTTTCCGTCTTGAAGCAAAGTCGCTGTTATGCCATAGCCCAAGTCAATTTTATTTGTCTGTGATTGTTTTGAACTTTCGCCATTGATTGCGTATTTAGCGTCTTGAGGTACTTGGGATACATTTGTAATTCCCATTTTTTCTGCCAAGTCACCTTTTTTGTCTGCAATAGAAAAAGTATAGTCGCCGTCAACTGCTCTTTTGCCTGTTGATGCCGCTGTGACAATCAATTCGGATACGCCCTCTTTTGGGCTTACATTAATAGAAGCCATAACCCCAAGCCTACTGTTGTTTATCGCAACTGCCATTTTCTTTTGAAGACTCTCGTTTGTATCAGTGCTACTTACATTCACAGAAATATCTTGGCTTCGGGCGTTCTTGGTCTTATCTTTTGCTACATCAATTGCAAATACCTTTTCACCCAAAGTTATATCTTTGCGATTCGCAAGTACACCACCGCCCGAATTTACTTGTGCCTTTGCCAAGGATTCCACTTTAATTGCAATGGTTGGTAGCTTCTCAAGTTCGCCAGCCTTTGAAGCATCTGTATTGATATGTACTACCGATTTATCGGAAACATTTGCTTCATACTTATTAAACGCAGATCTACCGTCTGTCGCCTGTAACGTATTAACCAAATTTTTCAACTGTTGTCCAACTTCTTTTACACTAATAGGGTTTGGACTTGCCTCACTTATAACGTTGGCATTCTTCCTCGACTCCCTATCATAGGTATTGATAAACATATTTGTATTGATAACAGACGAGTCAGTTTTTTTAGATAGCTTCTTCGTTTTTTGAAGTTCACTGACTTCACTCTCTGGCACTCCTGGTCTGCCCGAGAACGCACTCGCCTTGGCGAGTTGTGCCGCTTCGTTTTCTGCCTGTCCTGGTCTTCCTGAAAAAGAACGTGTTGGTTCTGCTATGTCACTTTCAACTGCACCCGGTCTGCCAGAGAATGCCGCCGCTTTATTGAACTGTGCCGCCTGTTTTTCTGCTTGTCCTGGCCTTCCCGAAAATGAACGAGACGCTTCCGTTTTGCCACTATCCACTGTACCCGGTCTGCCAGAGAATGCCGCCGCTCGATTAAATTGTGCCGCTTCGTTTTCTGCTTGTCCTGGCCTTCCCGAAAATGAACGAGACGCTTCTGCTTGTCCACTATCCACTACTCCCGGTTTGCCCGAGAACGCTGCCGCTTTATTGAATTGTGCCGCTTCGTTTTCTGCTTGCCCTGGCTTTCCAGAAAAAGTACGTGTTGACATTTCTTTATTTTGTCTTGCGATTATTTTTGGTATAGATTCATTTCTGCTCACATTAGACGGATTTCTAAAGTCTGTGGTTATCTCAACTTCAACCATTCCAGCGATTCCTGAAACATTGCTATCATTATTTCTTTCGGTTTTTGCTGCCAAGCCTTTTGCAGAGTTATTCTCACTATCAACTGGTTTGTTCGACCTTGAATAATAACTTGCGTCAAATACGTTACTGCCATTTTGAATATTATTTGATACACTCATCCTTGACTCTCTCCTAAAACTTAAAATGAATACTTCTTTAAACGCACAATGACATTATACCGCAAAAAAAGACAGTCCGCAACACTGTTTTATACATAAAAATACAGATTTTACTAACTGATTGTTTGTGCAAGCTCCAAAGCAATTTTTATGACTTGCCACATATCAAAATAGCTGTAAGCTCCAAGTCTACCGCCAAAAATAACATTGCTTTCATTTTGCGAAAGCTCTTTATACTGATCGTAGACCTTAGAATTTTGTTCACTATTGATTGGGTAGTACGGCTCAATTCCCTTTTTCCATTCCGTTGGATATTCTTTTGTCACAATGGTTTTCTTGTTCTCCATTGGCAAGAAATGCTTGTGCTCAATCACACGAGTAAATGGCGTTTCAAAATCGCAAAAGTTCATAACAGCAACGCCTTGGTAATTTGTTTTCTCGAGAACTTCTGTTTCAAACCTTAAACTTCTATACTCTAAAGCACCAAATTGATAATCATAATACTCGTCAATCATGCCGGTAAATATGATTTGCTTCGCACGAGTTTTGTGAAATTCTCTGTTTTTAAAAAAATCCGTCGAAAGTTCAATATCCGACTTTGCAAACATTCTTTCAACAATGGATGAATACCCATCAACAGGAATGCCTTGGTATTTATCGCTAAAATAATTGTTGTCAAATGTAAATCGAAGCGGCAACCGTTTTATTATAAAACTTGGTAAGTCTTTTGCTGCACGACCCCATTGTTTTTCTGTGTAACCCTTTATCAATTTTTCATAAATATCTGAACCCACAAGTGCCAAGGCTTGTTCTTCTAAGTTGGTTGCTGGTTTTACACAATACGGTTTTGCTTGTTCTTCAATTTTTTGATAAGCTTCATCAGGGGTAGTCACACCCCAAAGTTTATTAAACGTATTCATATTAAACGGCAAGTTATAGAGTTCACCTTTAAAATTTGCAATCGGCGAATTTACAAAAGAGCTAAACTCCGAAAATTGGTTAACAAAATCCCAGATTCGTCTGTCGTTTGTGTGAAAGATATGTGCCCCATATTTATGCACATGGATCCCCTCTAAAACTTCTGTTGCAGCGTTTCCACCTAACTGGTTTCTCTTTTCGATTACCAGACATTTTTTTCCTTTTTTTGTTGCCTCATATGCAAAGGTCGCCGAGAACAATCCAGCCCCAACCAATAAATAATCGTACATCTCACACGCTCCTGTTTTGCTTTCACTGAACAAATTTTTCAAACATAAGCAAATCCTCTTTGCAGGTAATTTTAAAGTTAATCCACTCGCCAGTAACCAGTGCAACTTTTCTACCCATTTTAAGAACGAGTTGACAATCATCTGTGACCGAAATTTTTTCTTGCTCGTGAGCCTGTTTGATTATTTTCAACTGAAAACTCTGCGGAGTTTGACCGTGGTATATCTCATTTCTATTTAGCGGTTCGTCTATAAATTCACCCGAAACACTTTTAATAATCGTATCTGTTGCTGCAATCACCGTGTCTGCTGCCCCATATTTTTTTGCCACAATAATATTCTCGCTAATGATCCGCTCTGAAACAAGTGGTCTTACCGCATCATGGATTACAGCCA
>JAVBKL010000227.1:0-3063 GCA_031554055.1 Eubacteriales bacterium
CACAGTCTGACATCTCAAAGATTCCTATTTCATTTGTTGCACCAAATCTATTTTTTACCGCTCGAATCATTCTGTAGCTTTCACGGCGTTCGCCCTCAAAGTACAGAACCGTATCCACCATGTGCTCAAGCATTTTAGGGCCTGCAATGGCACCTTCTTTGGTTACGTGCCCTACAATGATTACAGAGATACCAAGACCTTTGGCTATTTTCATAAAAGCGGAAGTACATTCACGTACTTGCGTTACACTGCCGGGGCTTGACGTGAGCTCTTCCCGAAACATAGTTTGTATGGAGTCAATGATGATGACATCGGGCGAAAGTTCTTTCACTGTGCTTTCAATCACCAAAACATTCGTTTCTGATTGTAAGTACAAAAGTTCTGTGCTAATTTTCAATCGTTCCGCTCGCAGTTTAATTTGTTGAACAGATTCCTCACCAGAGGTATATAGAATTTTTTTGCCCTGTTTGCCCATGCTCTCGCAAATTTGCAAAAGCAGTGTGGACTTACCAATTCCAGGATCGCCGCCCACGAGTGTGAGCGAGCCTTCTACAATTCCCCCAGAGAGAACTCTGTCCAGTTCAGCAATATTTGTTTTGATTCTTTCTTCAGACATGGGTTTAATATTTTTAAGCGTTGATACTTGCGACTTTATAGCCGCAACTCGTACTGCCTTGTTCTCTTTTTCAACCACTTCTTCTTCAAGTGTGTTAAACTGCTGGCAAGTTGGGCATCGCCCCATCCAGCGAACGGTTGTATAACCACATTCAGAGCAGACAAATTGCGTTTTTAATTTCGCCATTTACGCCACCTTTTAAGCCTTTTCTATTTTGACACGTTGTGCGACTTGTCCAAGTCCGATGCTAAATGTAATTTTTCCGCCAACATTTGATTTCATGTTTCCGATGTTTACATCATCAATATAAATTTTGTACTCTTTATCTGACTCAAGTTCCATCGTAAATTGTGTATCGCCAAAACCTTCCGCCGCAAACAACACTCTATTTTCGGTTGCCTTAAAAGAAAAAACAGCCGCACCCGGAACTGTTTCAAGTAATAAATTGCCGTTTTTCTCAAGACGTGTAACGCTTTCATGCGTTTTTACTTTATATAAATCTCCCAAAGCTTCGAAACCTTCAACTTTTTTCTTTTCCTTAACGCTATAGTCACCAAAGCTCAAAGAATTGTCCTCTTCCAAGCGAATTACTTCGTTTACTACTGACATACTGAAACCTCCTAATTTTATATCAACAGAAGTATTTTAATTTTAACTGTTCTATGACTATATTACACAATTTTTACGTATTTGTAAACAAGATATAGGAATTTCAGAAAATATCGCAAGTCAAAATTATAAATTGCAAATAAAAAACAGGTATAGTATAATACTCGTACATTTTGAAATATAAATTTCTTGGAGGGTTAGTTATGAAGTATTATCCTAAAATCAAAGGTGATAGAATTTTCTTATCGCCTATTTCCATGCTTGATATAGAAACCTATACAAAGTGGATCAACGATGCACGTGTAACTGATAGCCTCGGCGTCTCTTGGTTACTGTATACGATTGATCGTGAACGTGATTTTCTGGAAGGGATTTCTAAAAACGATTATCACTTCGCTATTGTGAATAACGAAAACGATTTTTTGCTTGGTAATGTTAGTCTATTCAATTTTCATCAGATTAACCGTACAGCTGAATTTGGAATTTTTATAGGGGAAAGTGCTCTGCGTAAAAGAGGCTACGGCACAGAAGCCGGAAAACTAATGATTGATTATGGGTTTAACACACTCAACTTAAATAATATTATGCTGCGTGTATTTGCGTTTAATGAGGCAGCCATCAAATGCTATGAAAAAATCGGATTTAAAAAGATGGGCGTTAGACGTAATGCTTATTATGTAAACGGAAAGTACCATGACGAAGTTTATATGGATATTATCAAATAGATTTCAAAAATGGCTAAGACGATTGTCTTAGCCATTTCAGACTGCCGACAACTAACCCGTTGTTGACAGTTTTCACACTTCTATTTTATTCTTTTTTAAGATGTTTCTCAAGTACGAATACTATATTTTTCATCATGTCTAATATGACTGCTAAAATACATATTTTACCCCAGTCAGCTTTTCGGAAATAGACCATAGGCTTTCAGCATCTTGTTGATTTAGAGCATGCTTTGCAATTTTTGCCTCTGCCGGATATCCTTCTGTCTCACCACTTCCATCTGGCCCGTAATACGTTCCTCGCAGTGCATCATGGGATGTTGCGGCAAATAATATGGGCAAAGCACCTTGCGAAGCGGGTTGGGCGTGAAACCCAGAAGCTATTTTCGCAAATTCTTGGTTGAAGGTACCTGCTTGGCCTCCGGCGTGCATAATCCCAGTTGCTGCAACGCCCGGGTGTGCTGGAATAGATGCTAATGACAAGCCAGCCGCAAGCAATCTTCGGTCAAGTTCGAGTCCAAACATCAGCGTGGCAAGTTTTGATTGACTATATGCGTCCATTGTCGTATAGGAATTTTTCAGTTGCAAGTCATCCAATTTCAATGTTGTCCGTGCGTGTGAAAGGCTTGCAACTTCAACGATACGTGCGCCGTTCTCCCGTTTGATATGCGGCAGCAATAGCCCAGTTAAAGCGAAATGTCCTAAGTAGTTCGTAGCAAATTGACGTTCAAAGCCATCAACAGTTTCTTCCCTGGTCGGTGCATAAGCTATACCTGCGTTCAGAATTAAGATGTCTATTTTGCGGCCTGTGTCATTCCATTTGGAGGAAAAATTGCGAATAGAATCAAGGCTTGCGGTATCTAACTGCCAAAATTCAACATTTGCTGCTGTATATTCTCCCCGTATTGAGGCCATGCAACGCTCAGCTTTGGCTTCATCTCGTGCCGCTAATACCACCCGTGCGCCTGCCTTTGCAAGTGCCAAGGCAGTTTCATAACCAATGCCGCTCGTTGCCCCTGTTACGATAACAAGTTTTCCCTCCTGAGATGGGATATCGGCTGTACTCCATTTTTATTTTCCATAATCGTCACTCTTTCTATTTTTTAATCTTAGCCA